>JASHYD010000932.1 GCA_030043175.1 Xanthobacteraceae bacterium
ATACACAGTCCCACCTGGATCTCCCGGTTTACCGATGCCACCCGGCAGGCCGAAGTCTACCGCAAGGGACGGGTGCTGGTGGCCGGGGACGCCGCGCACATACATCCGCCCGACGGTGGACAGGGCCTTCAGACTGGTGTGCAGGATGCGGTGAACTTGGGATGGAAGCTGGCCCAGGTGGTCAAGGGGACATCGCCGGAGAGCCTGCTGGACACCTACCACGCCGAGCGTCACCCGGTCGGTGCCCGGGTGTTGCGCAACACGATGGCCGCAGTCGCGCTTCGCCGCGAAGACGAACGCACCAAGGCATTGCGCGACACAATGGCCGAGCTCCTCGGCATGGAGGAGCCTCGCAAGCGATTTGCTGCGATGTTGTCGGGTCTCGACATTCACTACGATCTCGGCGCCGGGCACCCGCTGCTTGGGCGCCGCATGCCCGATCTCGACCTCGACACCGCCAACGGTCCGCGGCGAGTGTTCACCCTGCTGCACGATACCCGGCCGGTGCTGCTCAACTTTGGTGAGCCCGGCGGCTTCGACATCGCTCCATGGGCAGATCGGGTTCAGTCGATCGACGCCAAATACTTCGGTGCGTTGGAGCTTCCGGCAATCGGGACGGTTGCTGCTCCGACCGCAGTGCTAATTCGGCCCGACGGCTATGTGGCCTGGGTGGGAGACCTCACCCAGTTGGGGCTCGCTGACGCGCTAACCATTTGGTTCGGGTCGCCCGCGGTGGCGTAGTGTACCGGCGCCCACGATCATTTGTGAGGAGACTTTTACGCGATCGTTCGAGGTCACCGCAGAGGTCCGCGAAGAGATTATTAAGCGTATCGAAGGGCATCTCGACGAGGAAGCGGTCAGCGGTTCCATCAGCCCCGCGCAGGTGCCGGCTGCGCACCGCCGCGCGCTCGATCGCGCGCGGCGCACTGCGCCGCCGCGTCGCGAGCCCCGCCACCTCGCCCGAGGTGAACGTGCCCGAGCGACGGCTCTCGACATAGCCTTCGGTCAGCAACTGCTCGTACGCCGAAATTACAGACCCGCGCTACGCCGAGTTGCGACGCCATCGCGCGCGAGGCGCGCAGCGCGCCCGACAACAGCCGGCGTGGCGTCTTGCGCAAGACGAGCGAACCGACATTGCTTCAATTGAAGCGATGTCTTGACAGGACATGTCTATTGCCGCCTCAAACTCCTGCAACGCCTCGAAGCCCGCCAGCCGAACGGCCACCGTTGGTTCGACCCGTTCGACGCCGCCATGTCCTTATGGGCAGCGTTCGAAGCCGAGAACACCCACCAAAGCCCGGTCGCGAGTTCAGCCGGCTACCGCGGCGCCTTCCGACTGGTCCGAGGCCGAGCCCGCGGCGCGACGAAGAATTCGACCGAATGGCGATGCGGCTCACGGCTGATAAGCCTCTGTGGAGCCCACACAGTGCGCGCTCGGCGCCAAGCACTTAAGAGCCCCGGTCACTTCGCGGCTTGCAGAACATCCTCGATGATCTTCGGCAACGCGGCGTCGACCTGCGATCGATTCCGTGCCGATTCCGCGGTCGTCAGGAGTTTGGCAGGCGTATCACAACACAGCACCATGAGCGCGAGAAGCCATCGAATTGCCCACTCGCCGTCCGTGTCGGCGCGGGTCAGCTCGGTGACGTGGCGGATAGGGGCGGCTTCGACTTCGATTTGGCGCCCCGTGGCGCCCAAGGTCGCGCGCCCGGCTTTGAGGTCGGCCAAAGTTGAGGGCTCCCGGCGCACGCCAGCGAGCACTTGGCGGGCCTTGAGCTGGCCATCAATAGCCGAGACTACCCCATTAGTGCGACCGCGCTTGGCCGCTTCTTCAATGATAGAATCGATCTGCCTCCGGTCGAGATCGGCGACGGCGTGAGCTTGGACTTCGATATGAGGCGCAAGGGTTACGTCTTGCATCTCGATCGGCGACTGAACCCCGCCCCGCTCGCCCCCATGGGCCTCCTTCGGAACGAGCTGCGGCTTGCCGGCCCGGTGCGCCTTCTGGCGGCAACTTAGGGAGCAATAGAGCGCATCGCGCCGGACAGATTGAAACGAGGCGTCGCAAACTGCACAGGCGCGATGCTTAATCCGGTGAACGCGCCGTAGGTCCCGCATGTAGCAATTTTGGCAAAGGCTGCGGGCGTAGATGCCCGGCGCTCCGCACTCGATGCAAAAGCGTTGACGGTGCTGACGGTCCAAGACGTAGCAATTGCGGCAAAGGGCGCGGGAGTACGTGCCCGGCTCTCCGCATTCGACGCAAAGAAGCCGGCGTTGGCGTTGACGGTCCCGCATGTAACCCCGCATGTAACAATTTACGCAAAGGCCACGGGCGTATATGCGCGGCCCTTCGCATTCGACGCAAAGCTGTTGGCCCTCGGTGTCGCCGATGAGCGTGGGGGTTTCGAACACCGTTTGCTTATCTTTGGCGGCCGCAGCGGCACGTCTTTGATGGTGGTCGCGCATATAGCAAGCCCGACACACCCCGTGCACGAAATTGGCGCTGGCTACGCCGCACTTTGGACATTGTGTGACGGCCGCAGCGGCACGTTTTTGATGGTACTCGCGCATATGGCACGCCCGACACACGCCCTTAACGAAACTGGCACTGAGCCCGCCACACCTTAGACACTCGATCTTTGGAGCCATTTGCCTATCCCCCTTAGGTTTCCGTCACCCCCGCTACGCAAGGCCAGGGCGGGGGCCGCGCTTCCGTTTTTCCTTCCTCCAGAGGGCCCCCCCGCCGAGCTAACTCACGGCGACTGGATTGGTCATGCGATCGTACGGTCGCACGGTAATATAAGTTTCCAAATAATTAAAACTTAATGTCTCAACTTTGTAAAGATAGCATCTAGAAGGAGAATTATGTTCATTAATTATGCTGCGGTTGTACAATTTTTCCTTTAGTTTATAGTAATTTAATACCGAAACCGAAGGCGCTTTGGATGACCGTAATCGCTATTACGTGCAATTTTTTTGGCAAAGAATGGAGAAAATATAATTCGCCCTCGCTAAAATCCTTGCTCATCGCTCTCCTTAGAATTAAATTTCGATAAATTATTTAGATAAATAAATATCAATTTATTTTTTATATATAAGATATGCGGTTCAGTCACGGGAGGGGTATTATGAGGCCAGTGAAGAGATCAGTGCGGTGCGCAGGCGGCCGATCTGCCGACGAAGGCCCAGCCAGTCGAATATGTGAAAGCCTGTAGCATCTATGGGGCGGGTTTCTGGTATGTTCCCGGAACCGACACCCGCATCAAGATCGGCTCTTTCGCCAAATTGCAGGTGGAATACAACATGAACGGTGGTGGCCCGTTTATGCTTGGCGCCACGGCAGGTGCGAACGGTGCCGTAGATCTCGGCGGCCTAAACACCCGCACAGACACGGCGCCGTTCACGATTGCCGGGCGTTTTGCCGGCATATCCGCCGACCTGCGCACGCAAACCGAATATGGTACGCTTCGCTCGTACATGGATGTGATTATCGGCAATGGGTCAAACGCCGCCTGGCAGAGCGGGCTGGGCCAGCAGTCCGGACAGGCTGTCACGAACACGCGTGCGTTCATCCAGTTTGCGGGCTTTACGGCGGGTCGCATGCGGTCGTTCTTCGACCTGTACTTCCAGGGTGTCTATACCTACTCGGGACAGAAGTTCGGCAACGACACCTCGCCCAACGGCGTCAACGGAATCGCTTACACATGACAGTTCGGCAACGGCTTCTCGACAAGCGTCTCGCTTGAAGACAACAGCGGGACCGCCGCTGCCCGTGGCAGCTCATTGTAAACACTAACCCTGCCTTTACTGGGGAGGCCGCCCAACTGAGTCAGGTGCTTTCAATTGGGAACCCCGAACTAGGCGACGACGCGGTTCAGTTCATTGATCCCATATTCAGCCTGCGGCTCGACCAGGAGTGGGGCTTCTGGGGCCTGTCAGGCACGATTCATAATGCGAGCGGTGGGTATTACGGGAACACGGAGGCAACCGGCCATCCGCCCGATGCGTACGGCTGGGCCGTGACCACGGGAGGCGTGTGGAATAACCCGTTTGGCTTGAACGGTGACTCCTTCGCCGCAGAGGGTGTCTGGTCGAAAGGCGCCTCGGGTTTCGCAACCCCAAGCCTCGGGCCTGTAGCGGCCTTTGCCAGCTCGAAATTGGGGTTTGGGTTCCTGATGGATGGCATATACAATGGCACTACCCTAACGGACGTAGACCTGGTGACGGTGTGGTCGGCGAACGCCGCCTATGAGCACCTGTGGAATCCGCAATGGAGAACGTCGATTTACACCGGCATATTGGGTACACAGTTTGACCAGGCTGCGGCGAGCGCGCTCTGTCAGCAGCTGGTTCACGTCACCAACATAACTGCGACTCAGGCAGCGAACTCCTGCGCTCCCAATTGGAGCATGCGGGAAGCGGGAACGCGAACGCAATGGAATCCGGTTCCTGA
>JASHYD010000933.1 GCA_030043175.1 Xanthobacteraceae bacterium
GAGTTAGCTCGCCAACTTACTCTCGGGCCACTCGATTCGTTATCTGATGGGAGGTTCTGACCGTGGCAGTGACCGATACAGTAAAGACATCTTGCGGTCAGTCGAGGCAATGGAGCCAAATCAAAACCGCAATGCGGTTCTTCGCTCCCTCATTCGGGATCTGCCGGAACTCGTTCGGGTCGGTCATCGCACAATCAAGCTTTAGACCCGTCGTGAGAGTAAAGGGAGGCAAACATGCTTAAATATGAAGAGGTGGGAACAATAAAAGGCGTTACGGCGTATTTTGGGAGTGGCGAAACTGCCATTTCGAGTTCGCCTACTCATCCCGTAAAGGAAGTGACCATGAGGCAGTTACTGATTGTTGCAGCAGTGGCTCTAATCCCAACTCCTGGGTACACACAAGCGGCGGACTATTTTCGCCTTCAGAATGACTTAAAGCGCTCGGAAATGGACGCACAACAGCGGATGTACGAACAAGAACAACGGCAAAAGGAGCAGCTAACCCGCGACCAGCAAAGGCAGCGTGAAAGGGAGATCGAACAAATGCGAAGGCGGGATGAGGAAACGCTCCGCAGCCCCCGAACCTTTGACTACCTTGGTCGGTGAGTAGTCGCGGCCGGTTCAGACCCCGAGGGTGTCAGAACGCGTGCAAGTAGGTTCTGTGACTTTACTCTCAGGACTCACATGACGGCGATGAATTCAACGATCACATCTGAGTTGCTCGGTCAACTACTTGCTGACTATACGAAGCCGGAGGGCCTGACTGGCTTCAAACGGCCCAAGAAGGCTCTGATGGGCGGGCGCTTGGGGCGGAACTCCTGCAGCGTCGCGATTCCGGACGCGCTCAAGTTTCGAAAAATGGGAGGCGAACACCTCCGCGCTTCGTTGGTCGCGCCAATCGCTTCAGCGATCCGAAACGATTGGAGGTGCCTCACCTCCTCTAGAACAGCCTGAACCTGGGTGGCGACCACTTGGTCTTCTATCCTTCCGTACGGCCTGTTTCGCTTTCGTTCGTGGGCGCGACGCGAATGCCGCGCCGTGCCAGTGCCTCTCGCAACAGCATCTCTATCTGGGCATTGACGCTTCGCAGGTCCGCCGTGGCGCATCGCTTGACGGCGTCGAGGATCACTTTCTCGACCCGGAGCGGAAAAGCGACCCGGTCCGGTCCGGGAGGGCGTCCTCGTTGTGCCATGAGGACTCACGCATAGAGAGTGCCAGTATTGATGACTGGGGTGATCTCGCGGTCGCCGACCAGAACCACGAGCAGGTTCGAAATCATAGCGGCCTTACGCTCGGGATCGAGGCCTTCGCCGATCCTTTTGGTATCGATCTCGGTCAGCGCGTCTTCGACGATGCCGACGGCGCCCCTCACTACCATTCTCCGGGCCGCAACCACGGCGCTGGCGGCCTGCTTGCGCAGCATGGCGCCGGCGATCTCGGACGAGTAGGCGAGGTGCGAGATCCGCGCTTCGACGACCGCAACACCGATCACCTCCATCCGCCGGCGAATCTCGTTCAGCAGGCTGTCGGCGATCGCGTCCCCGCCGTCGCGCAATGTGACGGTCGGTTTTTCGGCGTCCGCTTGCGCTGCTGGCAACGCCCGCCCGTCGCTCTGCTGCGCGGCTTCATCGGCCTCGACCTGGTCATACGGGTGGATGCTCGCCATGCGCCGCAACGCGGTTTCACTTTGCGCCTTGACGTAGCTCACGTAGGAGCCGACCTCCAGCAGCGCCTTGGCAGCATCCTCGACGCGCCAGACGACAACCGCACCGATATCGATCGGGTTGCCGACCGCATCATTGACCTTGAGCGGTCCGGATTCCAGCGTCTCCAGACGGCGAGAGACCTTCTTCTTCGCGTTGAACGGATTAATCCACCAGAATCCTGGCCGGTGCTCGCTGCCGACATAGCTGCCGAACAGCAGACAGACGAGGCTCTCGTTCGGTTGGAGGATGACGAAGCCCGGCACAAGCAGGATTGCCAGTATGATCGCGGCGCCGGCGAGCCATATCCACGGGCTAGAAATGTGGGAACGATCGAGCCCCGAATAGGCGAGCCAAGCGGACAGTGCGATCATGGCCACGACGATCCCGAACACGAGATATCCGCTGGCTATCCACAATGGCCTGTCGACAACACTGTCGCGGGCCGATGCTGACGAGATTGACATGCCATTGTCTCCGATGATTACATGATCTATTTTTGATATCATCAAAATATTGAAAATGTCAAGGGCGACCACGCAAAACGCTCAACTTCCAGCATCTTTAGGGCAGAGTCATCCTGCATCAATGGCTTAGGTCGCCGAGGTGGTGCAGCAATTGCTGTTGCGTTCGGGCTAGTGTGCGGAATTGGATCGACTTTGAGTGGGGTGACGTTGATGCATCCGCTCCTTTCGATTTTGATGGTGGTTGGAAGTATTGGCTTTTACTTGATGTCTTTCGTGCGCAATTGAACAGTTAATTCTCATGATCCCTAATCAGGTAAATTTTACCGATAATGATCTATATTCTATTCGTAGTGGGAATTCTCATCTTGCTACATAATTGTGCATGGATTTCTTTTGAGAGGTTTTTCGTTGGCATTTTTAGAGAATTTCGATCGCTGTTCAGAAGCGGTCCACTTGATCGAGGAAAGATTAATGCAATTCTGTTGATATTTATGTTTATCATAATAGCGTTCTGTTTTTTGGTTGAACCAGTTCAGAGGCTTACCGAGCTTACACACGAAGTTACAGCTAGGAGCGAAGGCGGCCCAGCGTCAGCCTACGTGTTTCTGGCTGTTTTATTCATGCTAGGGGTTTTCGGGCTTTTGAGTGTCCTGATGAGCGACCGACGCTGAATAACAAACCGGATTGACCTTCGAGAACAGAGGCGACGCCGCACCACGGGCTCGAGAGCGGACAGGCGCCTTTACCTGTTTCCGCTGGCCAGGGCAGGACCGGAACCGTGCCGGGTCCGACCACGGCCGACCTGGCGGCACTCAAGCCAATGGCCGACAGAACCATGGTCCCGCTCGGCTGCTCGCCATGGCCGTCGCCGGCGTCGCCAATTGGCTCGGGCTGCTACGACCAGATGCCTAGGCAACCATTTTTCCGGAACGTGGTTGATCGCCCCCGCGTTGGGGGATTAATTACGACGCGAGCGGACCGGCGGGTACCACATGCGCGCGCGTGAGATCGCGAATAGGCTGGCTTCGATTTACATCGACGTCCCAGCGCTGCGGCCGGGAACCATCGGGGCTTACCTGCTCGCTTTCGTGTCCGTTGGAGTTGCCACGGCGCTGCGGCTGGCCATCCATCCGTATGTTGAGGGCCTGCAGTTCGCCACGTTCCTTCCTGCGGTCATAATCACAACGCTGATCAGTGGATCGGGTGCCGGTCTTCTTTCTGTGGTGCTCAGTTGTGCTTCGATAGCATTTTTTGTGCTTCCGCCCCGCTTGTCCTTCTACATTGAAAAGCCGGCTGATGTGCTGGCCCTCTTCCTCTATACGGCCGTGATGCTTTTCACTGTGGCCGTCATGCGCCTCGCAGACCAGCGCCGCCGGGACCAGGAGGCCCTGGAGGCGACCAAAGAACGTCTGCAGTCGGCCCTTAATGCAGCGAGGCTGGGGTCGTGGTGGTACGAGCCCCGCCACCGGGTCTTTTCCTGGGATGCACGGTCCAAACAGATTTTCGGCATCCCCGAAGATGGAGCCCCCGTCGAAGAGTTTATGAATTGGGTGCATCCTGACGATGTGGAAAAGGTTTGGGCCGCCTTCCGCAGAGCGCTCGATCCCGCCCAACCGGAGCGATCCCCGACGCAGTTCCGGCTCCGGCGAGGGACCGGTAAGGTTCGCTGGGTGGAGACCCAGGGGCTTGCTCATCTTGAGGGCGCGGGGCGTGAGCGACAGGTCGTAAGCTTCATCGGCACTGTCCAGGATATTACCAAACGAAAGGAGCGCGAGGAAAAGGTGCAACTCCTCATGCGGGAAATCAATCATCGCGCCAAGAACATGCTTAGTGTCGTGCAAGCGATCGCTCACCAGACTGCCAGCAAAAATCCCGAAGATTTCATCGAGCGCTTTAATGAGCGCATTCAGGCGCTTTCGGCCAATCATAACCTGCTCGTCCGCAACGAATGGAATGGGGTCGCGGTCGAGGACCTGGTTCGCGCCCAGCTCGCGCACTTCGCCGACCTCATTGGGTCTCGCATCGTTGTGGACGGCGCCAAGCTGTGCTTGAGGGCGGCCTCCGCACAAGCCATTGGGCTCGCACTCCACGAGCTGGCCACCAACGCCGGGAAATATGGGGCGCTCTCGACCAACAGCGGTCGCGTCAATGTCTGCTGGAGCGTCGATGGCGGCATCTTCACTATGAGCTGGACAGAGCGCGATGGGCCGCCGGTGTCAGAGCCGAAGCGTCGCGGGTTCGGCACGATGGTTATGGAAGCAATGGCGGAGCACAGCCTAGAGGGTGCTGTCGATCTCAATTATGCGCTCTCCGGCCTGACCTGGCGCTTGACCTGCCCAGCGACTAACGCGCTGGAGCCGAATTTCCCGTGAAGTCGAAACCGAGCGCCCCTCCATGATTGGGTCGCGAACTGCCTGCTGCATCGGCTCCGCGACGAAGCTGACCTTCCGCCCCTACGGGCGGCCCGATGGAGCGCGAGCTAGGCTGGCTTGGGGGCCACGCGCGCCGCGGACCGGAGCCGGAGACAGTCATTTATTTGCCAAGCCATGCTCGCTGCTCGGCGCAGTCAATCGATTGGCGACTAGCGCTCTGCGCGGATGGCAGATACGCGAGCGATCTTGCAATGCCACGTTTCACCAAGGACGACACGCGGTCAAAAGAACGCCATCACCCCGCTAACCTTCCTGGGCCCATTGGGTAGATGGCGGTGCCAAGGGTCGATCGGGTCCAAGGGTTGCTTGCCATTTCGCAGTTCACGGTTTGCCTTCGAGTTGCGGGCCTGTTGCTCAGTTCGGTCCGTGTAGGCCCAGGCCAAATCAGGTTGCTCATAATCAGCTTCGCTGAGATTGTTGTGGGGTTCAGACGTGCAAATGGCCCCAGCGGTGGCTGAGGCCCTTGGGTCTCTTTGGGTCTGTGGGGTAGGGAGAGTTCTAATCGCCGATTTCACTCAGCTTGCGGATTGCCTGGAGGCGTTCGTCGTGCTCCTCCTGTTGCTGCATGTAGGCGACCAGCGCCTCACAGCCCTCGTGACGCACACCCTGATCGCGGCGGGACCGTCGCAAGGTTTAGCGCAGCGCGCCGACGAAATTACGCATCAGCGGCCTCGCCACGGCGCCAGGCGTATCCCTAAACTAGACCTTTCATTCCAGGGGGGATTGCCAATGAAAGCGATTGCGATTGGTGCATTTATGGCGCTGGGCGTCACGGCGGCAGGGGCGGCAAATACCAAGAAAACAACTTCGGCCCTGGACGGCTACACGCGGTGTCTCTCTCAGACTGCGGCGAAATTGGATGACGGCAAGGCCGACCCGAAAACTGTCGCGGTTGGAGTTGCGGTCCAATGCGCGTGGAAGCGCGAATTGGCGATAGCAGAAATGATGAAAGGGTCCGACGACCCGGACGCAAAGCAAGGAGCCGCTGAAGCGGTCAGGGGCGCGGAAACGGGAATAATCGTTGGGATGGTGCTGGAGCTTAGAAAGGTGGCGACGCGAGCCAAGCGACCGAGTGGCCCAAGTGCGGCCGGCAAGAAATTAACGCACCCACAGCCGCCCTCGCGACATCGACGCGACAAGGACCGCTAACTACCGTAATTAGCCAATTCGATTGACGGCATCGAGGTCGCCAATGCCGGCATCAAGGTCGGCCTTCTGCTCAATTGGCTGACCGTCCTGCCTGCAGCTCGATCGCTGGATGACGCCGCGGCGGGCGCGGGTAGTCAGATCCGTGGAGCGCAGCTTCCAACAAGCGAGCGGTGTCACGCTCGCCAAATCTTGCCGCTGCGATAATTCGTCCAGCGATCAATTCACGCGTCACTTCGGGCTGATCGGTTTTGCCTAGCTTTTCACAGGCAGCATCGAGAGCCTCAGTCATCGCGGCAATCGCCTCAGGCTCGAACGCTCCAGGTATTGCAAGAGTAGGACTTGGCATAGGCCGCTATCTCCAATGCGGCAGGTACTTGCGCACTTGAGATGGTAGCGGAGGTTATCTACTGATCGATATTAAATTTCTAGTAATCCTAAGGATCACCGTGCTTGTGTTCTAGCGTAGCTAGAATGATCAAGAGCACTACAAGCGACATATTTATTGAGATACAACGTGCCGTCTTTGCAACACGTGGCGACTTTCGACAGACAGCCGCTTTTATTTGCCAAGTACCGCAGTTTACAAGATGGGGATGGGGCCGCGACCTTCAGGGCAAACAGGGCTGGCGGTCGGAGCCCCGATTGGCTTCCTCACGACATTCCCGCGCTGTGGTCTCATCGGGGGGGCACAAATGGCGGCGCACTCTCAAAGACGTCGTCTCAGCGGGAAAGCGCGTCGGGCGCTGGAGTTGCTCATCGACCAGCAGGACAGCACCGAAGCGGATCTCGGTGTGTACCTCGGTTTCACAGATCGAATGCTTTTCCTTCTCGCACAGGCCGGGCTGATAGCGATACGACATGAGATCATCAACACTGGTGGCGAGTTGATCGATATCGGCCGCGTCAGCATTACGGAGGCTGGACGGCGGGCACTCAAGGGCGCGCCCGCGCGTAGGCCGTCGCCGCGCTTGCAGGCTGGTCAGTAGCTTTCCGCGACCGCATAGGGGGCTCGCCAGCCCCGTTTAGAGGCCCTCAGAGCGCCCGACCGCTTCCCAAGGTCGAAGCGTAGGCCGCCAGGCCCAGCAAAATCAGTGACTTAAGCCTATACTTCCGGTGTCACCGATACATGAGCGATCAGCACCACGTAAGCACAGCACCTCCCTTGCAGCCAAATCCATGGAATAATGAAGTGTCAGCCATGTCCCCGGGACACTTATCCCGGCCCCACGGCTTACTCGCTGACGTGCCGCAAGAAAGACGTGGATGCCCGACGCGGCATGACGCTAAGTCGATGTCATTGGAATGAGCGGTGATAGACTTTCGTGTGTTCGTTGGAGCTCGGAAATCAAAGAAGGAGGTTTGTCGTGAAAGCAAAATTCCCACTGTTTTTCTGTATCGGTCTGTTGGGCCTGTCCGTTCATATGCCGCCGGCCGTGAGCGCCGACGACGCGGCCGCCGCGCAGAAACACAAGCCGCTGATGATCAACCACCTTTATACCGGGCCGGACGGCCAGACGCATGCGGAGGAAATTGAAGCGAAATTCGCTTCCGGCAGCGGAGTCGAAGCCTATAAACTGTTGACCAACGCCGGCGCGGAGCTTCGTCGCGCACCTCCGGGTCGGGTCGCCGATTGGCATACAGCGCCCCGCCGGCAATACGTCATCACCCTGAGCGGCCACGGCGAGCTGGAGATTTCGGGTGGCAAGAAGATCTCGGTCGGGCCGGGCAGCATCGAGCTCGTCGAGGATGTCAGCGGCAAAGGCCATATCACCCGAACGGTGGGCGACGAAGATCGCGTGACCATTCAGATCCCGCTGACGGACCGGTAACCGACCGATGCCTCGTGCAGGCCTGGTTCAAAGCGCCGGCCGGAGGTTTTGTCGGCGCGCACCGGGGAGACGGTTCCGCGTCAGCCGATTCTGAAGCAGAGCTGTTATGGCCGGACTAAAAATCGCTTGATGAGACTCCGGGGACGAAGGCTGACCGGCACTTGCGCGATCGCAGCCGGATGAAAGCGTTACGCAACTCGCCGAGTAGAGCCCAGCCACCGCAGAACGAGCGGCGTTGAGTTTGCTCTACCAGCGCAAGTCCTGCCCCCGGGATCGGCAACGAGCGCGGCCGCTTGCGGGTACCGGCAAAGATCGCATCGGTGACCGCCGGTTGGATCATCGTCGTGTCAGGTTTGACGGCTTCACGCCGGAACGGCATGTCGACTTATATCGGTGTTGCTACAGGGCCTCACCCTAGCCCCATCTGAGACATGAGCGGCTCCAGGCCTTTCGTAGCGCAAAAGCATCGTTCGTAGCGTGATATACTTGACTGCATGGCGTGGGCATGACCCTCAGGCTGAGGTCACCTCGCAAGCCTTCATCGCACGGCGGGCTTGTTAAGCTCCACTTGGCGGCTCGGCGGTCGTCTGGCTTTTTGCTGCCGGGCTTGAGAGCACACAGCGGCTTGTCGGATGTACACCACCAATGGCCAGGGAAGCA
>JASHYD010000934.1 GCA_030043175.1 Xanthobacteraceae bacterium
AACTGACTTATTAGTCATAAACTGACTGATAAGTAATTTGATTATTTTGCTGCTCGCCGCGGTGCTGCTAGCGCCCTTACGGCTTAGGGTTTAAGTCGCATCCTCAGAGTCTGTCCGGAAACATTAGGGCATGTCAATCAATAACCAAGTGCGTAATAAGCATGTCGATAAATAACTCGGTCAATTCGGCTTTTTGCATCAGGCCGAGCGCATCCTTGCGGCGGCGCAGGTCCTCGGTTACGTCGTCGGCTGTGCGCAGCGTCGGGCGACAACGCCGCAACGTGTGGGGCGCAACGCGAACTTTGCGCCCCACTCTCGTGCGGGCGCCAGGATCATGACGTAAGTTGCTGTTGCTGCTGTTGAATGCTAAAAAGTCCGTTATGCGACGCTGGCACAGATGAACATCAACAACGGACCCCATCTCGAGGGCAAGCGCATCCTCCTCATCATCGGCGGAGGAATTGCAGCTTACAAGTCGCTCGACCTGATCCGTCGCCTGAGGGAGCGCGGAGCTGAGGTCCGCGTCGTGATGACGCAAGCCGCGCAGGAATTCATCAGGCCACTCTCGGCCGGCGCTATCGCGGGCGGGCGCGTTCATGTGGATTTGTTCGATTGGCGCACCGAATTCGACATCGGCCATATTCGGCTCGCCCGTGACACGGATGTCGTCGTCGTCGCGCCCGCCACGGCCGATCTGATGGCCAAGATGGCGGGCGGTCAGGCCGATGATATCGCCTCGACTGTGCTGCTTGCGACCGACAAACCTGTGATCATCGCGCCCGCCATGAATCCATCCATGTGGAGTCATGCGGCGACCCGGCGCAATCTTGCGCAACTTATTGCCGACGGTATCGCGCTCGTCGGCCCCAATGCAGGCGAGATGGCGGAACAGGGCGAAGCGGGCATCGGCCGCATGGCGGAACCGCTGGAAATCGTTGCTGCGGTCGAGGCCCGGCTGATCGCCCGGCACAAGGCCGCGGGACCATTGGGCGGGCGACGCGTGCTCGTCACCGCCGGGCCGACCCATGAGGCGATCGATCCGGTTCGTTACATTGCCAACCGGTCGTCCGGCAAGCAGGGTTTTGCCATTGCACGCGCGGCGGCCACGGCCGGCGCCGACGTGACGCTGGTGACGGGGCCGGTATCGCTTGCCGATCCGCCTGGCGTCACCCTCGTCAGAGTCGAAAGCGCGCGCGAGATGCTTGCCCAAGTGGAACGGGCGCTGCCGGTCGATGTAGCAGTGTTTGCCGCCGCGGTGGCGGATTGGAGGATAGCCGCGCCGAGTCGTCAGAAGCTGAAAAAGGCCGCAAGCGGGACGCCGAAGCTCAACCTCATCGAAAACCCCGATATCCTGACGACCGTGGCGCGTCGCAAGGCGATGCGCCCGCCTCTTGTCATCGGCTTTGCGGCCGAGACAGAAGACATTATCGACAACGCCCGCGCCAAGCTCGACCGCAAAGGCTGCGACTGGATCGTGGCCAACGACGTTTCGCCTGCCACCGGTATCCTGGGCGGGGATCGCAACCGCGTGCATCTTGTCACCCGCGATAGCGTCGAATCTTGGCCCGAGGACGACAAGCAGACCGTCGCCGGCAATCTCGTCGCTCGCATTGCCGTTGCGCTTGGGGCCGCCGCAAAATGACAGACGTGGAACTGCAAATCCTGCGACTGCCCCACGGCGCCGACCTGCCGGTGCCGTCCTATCAGAGCGCCCATGCGGCCGGGCTCGATCTCCTGGCGGCGGTCCCGGCGGCGGTGCCGATCACCCTCCTCCCCGGCGAGCGCGGCCTTGTCCCCTGTGGCATTGCGATTGCGCTGCCCCACCGTTTCGAGGGGCAAGTGCGGCCGCGATCCGGCCTCGCCGTTGAGCACGGCGTCACCGTGCTCAACGCGCCCGGCACCATCGACGCGGATTACCGCGGCGAAGTCAGGGTGATGTTGGTCAATCTCGGGGCGAAACCGTTTGCCGTTACCCGCGGGATGCGCATCGCCCAGTTGATCATTGCACCGGTGGCGCGCGCCCGAATTGTCGAAGCGCCGGCGCTTGATGCGACGGCGCGCGGGGTCGGGGGATTTGGCTCGACCGGTATCGAATAGCGCTTCAACAACGCTCGGACTATCGAAATTGCCGGGGCGGAACGGCGCCCCCCGCTAGCGGAAGCCCCGCCCTTCAGAGCGGGGAAGACGTTAATCGTCCTTGATACCCGAAAGCGTCGCCACTTCGTCCCATTTCTGTTGCTCGGCAACCAGGAAGGCGGCGAACTCCTCGACCGTGGCAGGACGGATGAAAGAGCCGAGGTTCTCCAGCATCGTGCGGGTTTCGCTCTGCGCAAGCACGGTATTGACCGCGCCATTGAGCTTGGCAACGATTGCGGGCGGCGTGCCGGCCGGCGCCATAACTCCTGTGAAGGTGCTGACGACAAAATCCGGCACCCCCTCCTCCATGAAGGTCGGAATATCGGGGGCTTTTGGATCGCGCGTCGCACTCGCGATCGCCAGCGGACGAATTCTGCCTTCTCGCGCCAATGGAACGACGCCGGAGACTTCGGTGAAATTCATCTGCACTTGACCGGACAACAGGCCTGCGATGACCTCGGGGGCGCCCTTGTACGGCACGTGCTGCATATCAATGCCGGTTCTCAGCTTGAGCAATTCGCCGGCGACATGGGTCAGGTTTCCGAATCCAACCGAGCCGTAGTTCAACGCGCCAGGATGGGCTTTGGCGTAGGCGATGAACGCCGGCAAGGTGGCCGCCGGACCGGCTGGATTCACCACCATCACTTCATAGCCCTGCAGGAGCCTTGCGACCGGTGCCAGTCGCTTGAGCACCTCGAAATCGTGGATGCGAGAGACTGCCGGAAAGACCACGAACGTGCTCGTATTTCCGAACAGCAGAGTGTAGCCGTCAGGCTCGGCTGCTGCGACCGCCCTGTTGGCAATCATTCCCGAGGCGCCGGGGCGGTTCTCGACGATGATCGGGTACCCCAGCATTTCACCGAGACGCTTGGTGATGATTCGACTGACCACATCGGTCGGCCCGCCAGCCGTGTAAGGCACCACCGCCTTGATTGCCCGGTTCGGGTAGGTCTGGGTCGCTCCGGTGCTTGCAGTGGCAATAACGATTGCGGCTGCAACAGGCGCAAGGCTCCACTTTGTCATGACCGGCCCCCACCTTCGATGAAGTGCACCTGCCTAACCCTCCGGCCTGCGGGCGAGGGGAGGAAGCGGCAGTTAGTCATGGTGTCGACACCTTATCGCCTGGCTCGAGCGTCGCCGCCGCCTCGACCGATTCGACAGCAACTGCCGATGCCGCGGGCGCTTTCGTCAGGATGCGACACAGCCGAGCTATGGTAGCACGCAATTGATGGCGATGCACGACCATGTCCACCATTCCGTGGTCCCTGAGATACTCCGCCTTCTGAAATCCTTCGGGTAGCTTTTCCCGGATCGTCTGCTCGATCACCCGCGGCCCGGCGAAACCGATGAGGGCGCCTGGTTCAGCGATATGGATGTCACCCAGCATGGCGTAGGAAGCAGTGACCCCGCCGGTGGTCGGATTGGTGAGCACCACGATATGCGGTTTGCGCGCCGCTCGCAGGTTCTGTACCGCAATGGTGGTGCGCGGCATCTGCATCAGCGACAGAATACCCTCCTGCATCCGCGCTCCACCGGACGCCGCAAACAAGATGAACGGGGTGCCTCGTTGGGCGGCGGTTTGAAGACCCTTGATGATGGCCTCGCCGGCGGCCATGCCGAGAGAGCCGCCCATGAAGTCGAAATCCTGCACCGCAATAACCACCGGAAGGCCCTCGAGCTTGCCGAGCCCGAGCTTGACCGCGTCCTTGAGCCCCGTCTTGGTGCGCGCATCCCGCAGTCGGTCGGCGTAGCGACGCTCATCGCGGAACTTCAGCGGATCGGACGGGACGTCGGGTATGGCGATGTCGATCCAGGTCTCTCCGTCGAATACGGATTTGAGCCGCGCCGTCGCCCCCATGCGCATATGATAATTGGAGACCGGGATGACGAATTGGTTTGCCTCGACATCCTTGTAGAACACGAGCTGCCCGGTATCGGGGCATTTGATCCACAGATTTTCCGGCACGTCGCGGCGCAGAAAGCCGCGGATCTTCGGTCGGACGACGTTGGATATCCAGTTCACGATGCTACTCTGCCGCTTGCTGCCGCGCGCCGCGCACGCCCGCCGCGAGTTCGGCGACCAGGGCGGTGACTGCCGCGACTGTAGCGGGCGTTGCGTTGCCGGGGGCATCCAGGCTCAGACGCACCTTCTCGACCAGGGCCGAACCGACCACCACCGCCTCCGCGCCCCGCGCGATTGCGGCCGCGCTCGCGGCGTCCCGGACCCCGAAGCCGACGGCCACCGGAAGGGCGGTGTGGCGCCTGATCCGCCGGACGGCTTCGACAACCAGGCCCGCGTCCGGCGCCGCAGCGCCCGTGATGCCCGTGATCGACACGTAATAGACGAATCCGGAGGTGTTTGCGAGCACGGCCGGAAGCCGCCGGTCGTCGGTCGTCGGTGTTGCGAGGCGGATGAAACTCAATCCTGCCTGTAGCGCCGGAAGGCAAAGCTCGGCGTCTTCCTCGGGCGGCAAGTCGACGACGATCAGGCCATCGATACCGGCAGCCTTGGCGTCGGCAAGAAAACGCGCCACGCCATAGATATAGATCGGATTGTAATAGCCCATCACCACGACCGGTGTCGCGTCGTCTGCCGAACGAAACTCGCGCACCAGCTCCATCGTCTTCACCAGGTTCTGCCCGGCGCGCAGCGCACGCCGGCCCGCCGCCTGGATAGCGGGCCCGTCAGCCATCGGGTCGGTGAACGGCATGCCGAGCTCGATGATGTCGGCGCCGGCCTCGGGCAGCGCTCTCAAGATTGCGGCCGATGTCGTATGGTCCGGGTCGCCGGCCATCACGAAAGTGACGAGACCGGCACGGCCTTCGCGTTTGAGCGCGGCGAAGCGAGCGTCGATGCGGGTCATGTGCGGCGCTGCAAATAGTCGGCGACCGTCGCCAGGTCCTTGTCGCCCCGTCCCGACATGTTCACGACCATCAGATGATCCTTGGATTTCTGCCCGGCAAGGTCGATCGCCCGAGCCAGTGCATGCGCCGGCTCCAGTGCCGGGATGATGCCCTCAAGTTTGCCGCAAAGCTGAAAAGCTGCCACTGCCTCGTCGTCGGTCGCTGAGAGGAAACTCACCCGGCCCATGTCGTTGAGCCAAGCGTGTTCCGGACCGATGCCGGGATAATCGAGGCCAGCCGAAATGGAATGGGCCTCCTCGATCTGGCCGTTGCCGTCCATCAGCAGGTACGTGCGGTTGCCGTGGAGCACGCCCGGCCTGCCTCCCGCAATGGAGGCCGCGTGCTTGCCGCTCGCAAGGCCAAGCCCCGCCGCTTCCACCCCGTAGATCTGGACGGTGCGATCGTCGAGGAAGGGATAGAACAGCCCCATTGCGTTGGAGCCGCCGCCGATGCAGGCGATCAATGAATCCGGCAGGCGGCCTTCGGCGGCCTGCATTTGCTTGCGCGTTTCTTCCCCGATGATGGATTGGAAATCGCGTACCATCGCGGGATAGGGATGGGGGCCGGCGACCGTGCCAATGCAGTAGAAAGTCTCGGCCACATTGGTCACCCAGTCACGCAGCGCCTCATTCATGGCGTCCTTGAGCGTGCGCGAGCCCGACTCGACGGCGCGGACCTCGGCGCCGAGCTGCTCCATCCGCAGGACATTCGGTTGCTGCCGCTTGACGTCGACGGCGCCCATATAGACGATGCAGGGCAGCGCGAATTTGGCGCACACCGTCGCTGTGGCGACGCCATGCATGCCGGCGCCGGTCTCGGCAATGATGCGCGTCTTGCCCATGCGCAGTGCCAGCATGATCTGGCCGAGCACGTTGTTGACCTTATGGGCGCCGGTGTGGTTGAGGTCCTCGCGCTTGAAATAGATCCTGGCACCGCCACAGTGGTCGCTCAGGCGTTGAGCGAAGTAGAGTGGCGACGGCCGGCCCACATATGTTGCAAGATGGCCATCCAGATCGTTGCGGAATTTTGGGTCCGCCTTGGCGTCCGCATAGGCTTGCTCAAGATCAAGGATCAGCGGCATCAAGGTTTCAGCCACAAAGCGGCCACCATAGGTGCCGAAATGGCCGTGCTCGTCCGGACCGGTACGGTACGAATTGGGGTATCGTAGCACGTTCATGCCTCAAGTGCTCATCGGTGACATGCCGCTTGTCGGTTCCGCCCGCGACCTACCCTCCCGGCGGCGGAGGGGTGGGAGCCCGCGCCACACGGATAAACTCACGAATGAGGTCGGGGTCCTTTTCGCCCGGCGCACGCTCGACGCCGGACGAGACGTCGACCCCGTCCGCTCCGGTCATTTCGATCGCCTCGGCCACATTGTCGCGGTTGAGCCCGCCTGAAAGCATGAACGGGACGCGCGGGTCAAGGTTCTTGAGGAGACGCCAATCGAAAGGCTTGCCGAGGCCGCCGGGGCGGGTGGCGTCGCGCGGCGCGCGGGCGTCGAAAATGAGCCGGTCCGCGACCTCACCGTAGCGGCGCACGCATGTGAGATCATGGCGGGTTTCGACCGCAATCGCCTTCATGACCGGTAGCTGAAAACGCCCCTTCACGGCGAACACCCGCTCGGGCGTTTCGTTGCCGTGAAGTTGCAGTAAATTCGGCGCAAGCGCCGCAATGCTCGCCGCGATCCATTCGTCGTCCGCGTCCACTGACAGCGCGACCTTAAGAGCCCGCCCCGTGATGCGCGCCCCCAATTCATGGGCGGCCGCGAAATCGACGTGACGCGGGGAGGGCGGGAAGAATACGAAGCCGACCATATCGGCGCCTGCGTGCAGAGAGATATCGAGCGCCTCGGGGGTGCGCAGGCCGCAAATTTTGACGGTGAGGCCCATGAGATGAAACCTTTTGATGCCCTCCCCGCCTGCCGGGCGGCCAGGATGGGCACGCGAAGCTTGGGTCATCGAGCCGGCCCGACGGGTCCGGCCGTGGCGCCGCCTCAAGCTAAAGGCCGCACACCGTTGGCTTTGCCCAACCTGATGCGGCGCATTGCTATGCGGCAGGCAACCTCCTGTTGGCGGGCTCGGTCGGACCGGTCGGCGATTGGCCTGCGGGCCTCGCAATCTGCCCTTTCAAATGCGCCAATTCAGTTCGAATCGTGGCCACTTCGGCTGCCAATCTGGAACCAGTCCTGCGGTGTTTGCCCTGCTTGAGCCAGGCCGCGAAACCGCCGAGCACCACGCCGGCGATGAGAACCGTAAATCCCGCGACATAGAGTGGAACCACCACGGCTAGGTCCGGATCGGACGAGTCGAAGGGGTTGAAGGACACCGTGACGGGCTGCCGGTTCGCGATCGCCAGCCCGACCAGCACGGCCGCAGCTGGGATCATGACGAGGGCCCTCACGAATCTGCGGATCATCGATGTCGCGCCCTGAGCGGTCGATGCGAGTCAGCCGCCGAACAGACGCAAGCTCTCTCTGAGATACCCGTCACCCGGCTAGCTGCGCTCACTTTGCTGCAACTTCGGCCGCCGGCCGGTTTAGGCGTTCGCGCATCTCCTTACCGGTCTTGAAAAACGGCACGGATTTCTGCTCGACCGCGACATGTTCCCCGGTCCTCGGGTTCCGGCCCGCGCGGGCGCGGCGGTTCTTAACCGAAAAAGCCCCAAAGCCGCGCAATTCGACGCGGTCTCCCCGGGCGAGCGCTGCCACGATCTCACCCAGGATAGCGTTGACGATGTTCTCTACGTCGCGCTGGTAGAGGTGAGGATTCTGTCCTGCAATACGTTGCACGAGCTCTGACTTGATCATGCTGAGACGCCGTTCTTGAATAGGATATGCCGTGCGGGCCGCGCACGGTTCCTCAAAACCCACAACCGGCCTCAATTCAAGGTTAATTGCGCGCCGAAGGGTGCCAAAGCATTAACAAACCGTCAAGATTGAGCTTTTCGGCCGTCTGCAGGGCCCCGGCCATTTCTAGCTCGGATTGCAGAGAACCCAGACCGAGGGCATGGAGCATTTCGGCCAACCCAAGATGAAGGAACGACAGCTCGCTAAAGCGCGGGTGGAGCCGCCAATCGCGCACCGGCAGTTTCGGATCGATGTTGTTGGACTTGGCGAGCCAGTCAATGGCCTCCGGCTCGCGGCCGATTTCGTCGGCGAGCTTGAGCGAAATTGCCTGCCGTCCGGTAAAGACGCGGCCGTCGGCAACCCGATCGAGGTCTTCGCCGTCGAGCTTGCGGCGATCCCTTAGGATGTCCTTGAACCAGGCATAAGAATCGACCACCAGCGCCTCAATTGCCGCGCGAGCCTCCGGGGTGGTGGGCTCAAGGCCGTTGGGAGCAGCCTTGAGCGGGGAAGACTTTATCTCCTCGACCTTGACGCCGAGCTTGGTGAGCAGATCGGTGAGGTTCGGATACTGGAACAGCACACCGATCGAACCCAGCAAGGAGGAATTTTGCGCAATAATGTGGTCCGCCGCCATCGCCGCCATGTAGCCGCCGGACGCAGCCAGACCGTCGACCACAACCACGGTCGGTTTCTGCGCCGCAACGCGACGCAGCGCCTGGTGAAGCTCCTCGGATCCCGCCGTGGTTCCTCCGGGGCTGTCGATGTGCACGATCACGGCGCGGGTGTTGCGCGAGCGCGCCAGATTATCAAGCGCATCGGTGCGTTCCCGGTCCCCGAGTATGATGCCTTGGATGGTCACCCGCGAAATCTGCGGACTCAGGGGTTGGGCGAGGGATGGGTCAGAACGGCGGGCCACCAGGGCGGCACCCACCACGCCCAATATGGCAACGAGCACAGCAGCGACCCGCCAGAAGGTCAATTTGCGCCGCAGCCGGCGCCGGTCGACGATATGGTCTGCTTCAAGCGACATGGGGACTGCTCCGGATTGTGATCGAAGGCGCTAGCACGGCAGCTCAAGTCAATGCCAGTCGGGCGGCGCGATTTGCCGCAACATGCTCCCGGACAAACCTTCTCGGCCAGATTGGTCGACGCATGGCTGTCATCGCACTCCCCAACGTCATGCGGGGATCGCCGGAGCGGTCTCCACGCCGATACCGCTCTTTGGCCCCGTAAGGGGCCGATCCTCGCGGCGCGCGGCCCGCATCGGTGCGACCCTCACGGGTCGCCCGCAAGCGGAGGGTCGGCAGCGGGCCCGGCCGGGCGGGGGGCAATGACATCGAGGCGCGAGCCCCGTCATTCCTTCTTTTCGGTAGCGCGCTTGAGTGCAGTGCCGAGAATATCGCCCAGCGTCGCGCCAGAATCGGAGGAGCCATATTGGGCGATCGCCTCCTTCTCCTCGGCGACTTCGAGCGCCTTGATCGAGACCGTCACCTTGTGGGCGCGGCGGTCGAACTGCGTGACCCGAGCATCGACCTTCTCGCCGACCGCGAAACGCTCGGTGCGTTGCTCGGAACGGTCACGCGCGAGCTCGGAGCGCTTGATGAAGGTGGTAAGGTCGGTCCCGACCAGCCTCACCTCCAGACCGGACTCCTTCACCTCGAGAATCTCGCATGTCACTACGGCGCCCTTCTTGACGTCGCTTGCCTCGGCGAACGGATCGCCTTCGAGCTGCTTGATGCCGAGCGAGATGCGCTCCTTCTCGATATCGACATCGAGCACCTGCGCCCGCACCTTGTCGCCCTTTTTGAAGTCGTCGATGACCTGCTCGCCGGGGCGCTTCCAATCGAGATCGGAGAGATGGACCATGCCATCGACATCGCCGTCGAGACCGAGGAACAGGCCAAACTCGGTCTTGTT
>JASHYD010000935.1 GCA_030043175.1 Xanthobacteraceae bacterium
GTCGATGATCTGCGCAGGGCTGCCGACGAGGATCGGTCCCGTTGCCTTGACTCGGTTCTCATAGATGTCGCGCGGGATTTCGCCAGCGAGATCAGGGCGCGGCGCATGTTCGCGGAGATAAGCACGGTAGTGAGGATAGAACTCGTCGACAGCAGTCTGCGAGTCCTTCGCAATATGGACATGTGTCGCGACGGCGACCTTGCGCTTGCGAACGTCGTGACCTCGTTCGCCATGGCGCTGCCGGTAGGCAGCGATTTGATCCGCAAGCGTGGCTGGCGGACGGAAGATGTTTGCGAGACACAAGGGCAGCCCGAGGTCACCGGCCCGCAGCGCACTTTGCAGAGTGCCGCCAACGCCCAGCCAGATTGGGAGCGTGCCAAATGGCCGCGGCGATATCTCGGAGTTGGCCAGCGGCGGGCGGAAGCAGCCCTGCCAAGTCACACGCTCGCTCTCGTCCAATGTCAGGAGGAGGTCGAGCTTTTCCGCGAAGATGGCATCATAGTCTGCAATATCCTGGCCGAAAAGCGCAAAGGACTCGATGAAAGCCCCTCGGCCCGCGATTATTTCGGTGCGGCCACCAGACAGGAGGTCCACTGTTGCGAAGTCTTGAAAGACGCGGACCGGGTCGAGAGTCGAAAGGATCGTAACGGCGCTCGTGAGACGGATACGGCTCGTTCGGCTCGCGATCGCAGCCAGTATCGCCGCTGGAGATGAAATCGGGAGATCCAGGCGATGGTGCTCGCCGACGCCAAATACATCGAGCCCGGCCTCGTCGGCGAGTTTTGCAGCAGCCAGGATCTCAGCAAAACGCTGTGAGACGCTGATCACGCGGCCTGTGTTCGGATCGGGGGTGATGTCGCCGAAGGTGTAGGTGCCTAGTTCCATTTCGCTTCCGTATCAACCGGGATTTGCCCTCACAGCCACGATTGACCAGTCGGTCGATTGAATGCCAGCTCTCACGCTCCTCGTTCTGGTTTCCGAAATGTACCCCCGGACGCCTCTTCCCTGTCGCCCGGCTCTCCTCATGATCGGCGTGGAGCAGCGCAACTGCAAAGGTGCGTTCCTTAAGTTGAGTTGCCGAGGCAATGGGTGGAGGCGGATATGTCGCCGATGGGATGCGCCGCGCGACGCCAGCGATCGCGAGACGCCTCTATTCTTCCCGCATTTGCCGCGCCAATCGGGATAATTTGCGCCGAGGGGTGCGCCATTTTGGGTGCGTGGTAATCTTAAGGCATGAGGATCATTGCCCGGCGCACATTGCGAGAGTTCGTCAAGGTGCGAAGAGGCACCGAGACCATGCTGCGCTAAAGGCTGCCCTGGACGCATGGTTTGACGAAATGCAGAAGGCGCGCTGGTCCAGCGCAGCAGATGTGAAGCGCAGCTATGCAACAGGAAGCATCGTCTCGGGAGAACTGAGTTGTGTTCAACATTAAGGGGAACCCCCGTCGATTGGTCGTCGCTGTTGATTTCGAGAAGAGCATCATGTGGATCAAATGGATTGGGACGCACCTGAGACTACCACAAGATCGATGTGAAACAGGTTCAGCATGGCGACATTTCAACAAGACGGTCTAAACCCCACTGGGGTCCCGAGTCGACCAAAGGGAGGCGAGCGGGACTAAAGGCTGCTCTGTGTGCTCTCCGCAGCGCACGGTGTTGGGGTCCTTTTCTCTACGCAGCCTTTAACAAATTTGATCGGTGTTTTTGACATCCCAGCCGTCGATTGCTGGAGCCTGGGTCCCATGCAAACGGTCCCATCTGCCCCATTTGGATGCCGCAGTCACATTGTTGATGGGGTAAAACCTCACTCGCTGGTGAAGACCAACCACACTTGGTCGGTAGGCATGGGGATACCTTGCGGTGCTCCTACTCCACCGCCTCGAACCGATAATAATTCGAGAACCGCAGCAGCGGCTCATCAGACAGCGTGAACAGTTGGGCGTCCGAGATGGCGCGATGGTGGACCGCGTACCAGCCTGGCGACACCACCGTATCTCCGCGCCGCCAGGAGAAACGGCAGTCGCCAATCATAGTCTCACCCCTGCCTTCAATCACATGGAAGATGGTGTTGGCGGTAGAGCGATATCGCCGCGTCTTCGTGCCGGCCGCGAGCCGCTCCATCGACAACCCCATCGGTGGCATGTCGGGCGCGGCCAATGTGATGCGCGGACCGTGGAAGCCCTCTGGCTCGGCCTTCACTCCGTCGAGCCTGCGAGCAATGTCCTCGCGCGTGAAACGGAATGGTGAGGTCTGCACCACGCGCTCGACGTTCTCATGCTTCTGCGGATGCTCCTGGTAGAACATCGGTTCGAGCAGATGTGTGAGCGGCACATCGAGCCCGTCGAACCAATATGCCGGTTGGTCGCCGTCATGGCCGTGGCCGTGCCAGCACCAACCGGGCGTAAGCACAACGTCGCCGGTTTCCATCGGCATCTTCTGGCCGTTGACGATAGAGTAAGACCCCCTTCCGTCAATTATCACACGCAGGGCATGCGACGAATGCCGGTGCGAGGGAGCGCATTCGCCGGGCAGGATCATCTGATAAGCGCAAACCAGCGTGCGGGACGTTTCGAAATTGGTACCCGGCGCCGGGTTGCGCATTACCAAATTGCGGCGCTCTGCCAACGACACGTCGATCAGCCGTCCGGCAGCATCTAGCCCGGCCTTGGCATTCTCGTAGGTCCAATGCGCAGGGACGAACTCCGACCGCGGCTCGGCCCACAGGATCGGTTTCTTGCGGGGCACCCAACCAGGCGTGAAATTGAGACCGCCGGCCGCCTCGTAGAGGCTATCGAGCGTCGGGATGTCGCGGCCTGACAAGCTCGGCGCGACGGCGCCAAAGGCAGCGGTAACCACAGCAGCAGACATACGGGTCTCCTTGGTCAGCGCTTGAAATGGTGCATTACTTCCGGGCGAAGGCTTCGAGCCTTCGGCCTCGGCAGAGCTAGATCATACCATAATTGACCTTTAGCAAAGTGGTTTCGAATCTGCCGGCCCCGCGGTCGTAAACCGTGATGCGGAGTTTGCGGATGTCGCCGAGCGTGCCGATCCAAGCATCACCCTTTGCCAGAGCGGCATGAGCACAAGGGTCGTCGAGCGTCCCGAGGGCAAGCGGCTATTCGACATGCTGCGCGCGGCCGGCACGCTCATCGTTCGCTGGGTTGACCACCTTCGGCATAACTACATCGACGTGGTGGACACAATCCGAGAGTTCATGCGCCGCGGAGTCATCTTTTGCGCGCGAACTCACGGCAGAGCAGTGCAATGGCTTGCTCGGGCTTGGTGACTTCGATGATAGCCCGATCGGGTGGTCCGTTGCCGCCAACATTGGTGGTCCCGTAGAGCGACCCGGAATTTCAACAATTACCTACCGCGGCAATCCCGCTGCCCTCAATCCCTCGGAGTAACGGCTCCGACACTAGTCGCTCAGGAAACAACGATCTGGCGCGACGCTTGGTGAGCGTGAACCTGGTTCGATGGCGAGGTTCTCCCGCATGACGCTGACCGCCTTGTTCGTCTCCTCCTGTCTCGCTAGGCTTGCGGCGAGGAATCGAAGCGCTATCGCGAAACGGGAGTTTTGGAGGAGTGCGTTCTTCGTACCATCCGCTCCGCGACTGGAAAAACACCGCAAGAAGTTCTCGATGGACTTGTATCATCCCGATCACGCTGCAGGCTCGCCTGTCGATTTTAGAAAGGGAGGTCGGATATGTGTGAGACCATAAGATATCGCACCATAACCGGGATATGGGGCGCGTTGCTGATCGTCGCCGCGATGTTCTATTCGCCGGCGGTGCTGGCACAAACTGGTGTACCTAAGTATGAAGTCGATCCCTTTTGGCCCCAGCTTCCGAACAACTGGGTGGTCGGGCCGTTGGGAGGGACATGCGTCGATACTCGCGATCATGTCTTCGTCTTGCACCGTCAGGAAGAGTTGACGGAGGCGGTGCTGACCGCAAGGGATCAGTTCGCTGGTGGCGCGGCTCGGATCAAGGCTCCTCCCGTGATGGAGTTCGACCCCGAAGGCAATTTGGTCAATTCCTGGGGGGACATGAAGGTTCTTGGCAACTACCTCCACGACTGTCAGGTGGATAAGGATGGTAATTTGTGGATTGCGGCCGCGCGATCCGGGTTCGTGCAGAAATATTCGCGCGACGGGAAACTCCTGCTTCAAATTGGGAAATCGGGCGTATTCGATTCCTCCGATGGCACCGCGAAAGGGAAACCGCTTAATTCGGATGCGGCGCAGTTTTTTGGTCCATCGGCGGTTGATGTAGATCCAGCGAACGGCGACGTTTACGTCGCCGACGGTCATGGCGGCGGGAACTTCCGAATTGCAGTGTTGGATAAGAATGGCACGTTTCTCCGGCAGTTTCGGCTGCACCACACGGAGGCAGAAAAGAATATCGCGGAGCTGCCGCATTGCATGAGGCTGTCTAATGACGGGCTCGTCTATGTATGCGACCGGCTGGCAAACCGGCTCCAGGCCTTCGACAAGATGGGGACCTTCATCAGAAACATCGATATCCCCTGGAAGGACTACACTGCTGAAAATGAAGACCTTCGAAAGTATTGCCACATGTTGTGGCGGACTTTTCCGCCTTGCAGCTTGCTGCAAAAGATCGGCCGGGGGACTTCGGCTGTTTCGGTGGAGTTTTCGTGCGACCAAAATCAGCGGTTCATCTACGTCGTCAATCAAAACCAGAGGGAAGTCGACATCTTGGATCACGCAACAGGCGTGGTCGTGTCAACGATCGGCAGCGGCACTGGGCTTTTCTTCCCAGGCCAGCTGTTTGATGCCATTCGCGCCGCCGTGGATTCCAAGGGCAATGTCTATGTTGCGGAGGACGAAGGCCGCAGGCTCCAAAGATTCAAGGTTGTGGGTCCGTAACGCTCTGCGCTTTTTCGCAGACTGCGCTTGGGCTCTGCCGTTGGCAGCTCGGCGCGAGCCGCACTTTTTGAGTGGCGGCGCGGCCGCTTGGGAAGGTCTGCTGATCGGGGGGGCTGCTGTCAAATGGGTTCGCCGGCCATATGGGATTGCACTCGTCCCTTGCCAATCGCCCGCGCGCCGGGCACAACGGACGACGGCTAAGAAGAGGGTCGCAAACTCCTGTATCGATGGCACTCTCGTGCCCCGAGAGGAGCCTTCCACACATCAGAAGCTGACATCAGGTATCCTTTACCTATGAGTTGAGAAGAGAGACCGTCTTGCGACGGTCTCTCCAAATCAGGAATGGATCAAGCAGTTGGAGACCGTGGAGCCTTCAGCAGCCAGGACCGGCGTTGCAGTGATGGCAATCTCGCGCCGCAATGGTTGGTCTTGAATCTCGAAGCCTACAGGCTGAACACGAACAGCATGGAAGCGGTCGACGTGTTCTTGAGTTCCGGCGAGAACGGAATGATGTTCAGGGATTGCTTCGATCCCGCCAGCACCGCGATATATTGTTTTCCGTTGACTGCGAAGCGAATCGGCGGCGCATTAATGCCGGTGCCGATGTTGAAGCTCCACAGCTCCTTCAGGGTCTTTACGTCATAGGCCGCGAACGTGCCATCGTAATGACCCAGGAACACCAGATTGCCGGCGGTTGCGAGCGCGCCCGAGTAGTTCGGGTAGATCAGCTTGAGATCCGCCTTGAGTTCGCCGTTGGTCGAATCGACCGCCTTGAGGCCCTCGTATAGACGCTCCCGGACCCGGTCGGCCCCGCCATGGAAGCGCTCGCGCGGCTTTACGGTGCCGCCCTGGTCGATGAAGTCCTTCTGTTCGATGGTTTCGAGGTAGTTGCAGCCCTCGATCGACGGAATGTACATCAAGCCGAGTTCCGGATTGTAGGCTGAGGGCTCCCAGTTCTTGCCTCCAATGTGAGCCGGGCAGAGCTTCCCGCCCTTGGGCCTGCGCGGGTGCCGTGGCTGCCCTCGGCGTAAATCTGGAGGTCGGCGTTGGGATTGTAGTTGAGTGGCTTGCCGGTCTTGGGGGTCGAGGCCGAGCGTCCAGTTCATCTCATACGTGTATTGCTTGCCGGCGATGAACGAACCGTTGCCGCGGTCGAGCGTGAAATAGCCGTTCCGCGCCGCGTGCACCACGAGCTTGCGATCTTCGCCACTGATCTTGGCGTTGATGATCGGGCGCTCGGAGATTTCGTCGAAGTCGTAAGGATCGTTCGGGGTGTACTGGAATCCCCACTTGATCTTGCCGTCCCTCGCGCTGAGAGCCAGCACGCTCGCCGCCCACTTGTTGTCGCCAGGACGATATTCCGTGTCCCAGTCCGGACCTGCATTGCCGATGCCCTGATAGAACGTGTCCGTCTCCAGATCGTAGGTCGCGGTCTCCCACACCGAGCCGCCGCCATGCTTCCAGCGGTCCTTTCCATCCTTCCAGGTCTCGTTGCCGGGCTCGCCAGTGCCCGGGATGGTGTACGTCCGCCACGCCGCCTGGCCGGTGTTGAGGTCGGTTGCTTCGATGAAGCCTCGAACACCGAATTCGCCGCCCGCTATGCCGACGATGGCAAGGTCACGCGCGACCAGGGGCGCCATGGTCAACGTCTCGCCGATCGCCGGTTCGGTGATCTTATGCTCCCACACCACCTCCCCGGTCTGCTTGTTGATCGCGAACATGCGGCCGTCAAGGGCGATGGAGATCACCTTGTCCTTCCACAGCGCGACGCCGCGGTTGTTGATGCCGCAGCAGGCGACATCACCAGCCCAGGCGCGATCGACGCCGGGGTCCATCTTCCCCTTAATGACGCCCTTCCGGCCGGCGGTGAGATCGATCGCGTAGACCGACCCCCAGCCGTCGGGCACGTACATGATGCCGTCCTCGACCAGGGCCGTCGCTTCGAGCCCGCCGCTCTGGAAGCCGCTCAGGGCGACCGTGTAGGCAAGCCTCACGTTCTTCACGGTGTCGGTGTTGATCTCCTTCAGCAGCGAGAACCCGTGGCCCTGGTAGTTGCC
>JASHYD010000936.1 GCA_030043175.1 Xanthobacteraceae bacterium
GCGTTCTCGCTCATCATTTCGGAAGCGCAGGACTTCGCGTGCGACCTGCTCGATCCCGACGGCGAGAGCCTCGCGCATTCGCCGCGCGCGATGCCGGTGTTCAATCTAACCGTGCCGATCGCCGTCAAAGCGTTGCTCAAAAAATATCCGCCCGAAACGCTGCGGCCCGGCGATGTGCTCATCACCAACGATCCGTGGCTGTGCGCCGGGCACCTGTTCGACATCGCAGTCGTGACGCCGGTGTTTCGCGGTGACCGCCTCGTCGCGCTCACCGCCACCGTCGGCAACGTCAGCGACATCGGCGGCACCAAGGACTCGCTGCGCGCGCGGGAAATCTACGAGGAGGGCTTCCAGATCCCGCCGATGAAACTCTATCGCGCCGGCGTGCTCAACGAAGACCTGATGACGCTGTTGGGCGAGAACGTGCGCAAGTCGGGGGACGTGCTCGGCGATCTGCACTCGTTCGTCGCTGCCAACCAGCTCGGCGCCGAACGTCTGCTTGCCGTCATGGCCGATTACGGCATGCACGACCTGCGGGCGCTCACCGCCGTCATCCAGAAGTACTCGGAAGACGCGATGCGGGAAGCGGTCCGCGCGCTACCCGACGGCGTCTATCGCTCCGAGATTTTCAACAACCCGCTCGGTACTAGGCTGCGCTATCCGGTCGAAGTGACGGTGAGCGGTGACACCGTCATGGTTAATTTCGCAGGCGCGCCTCCGCAGCAGCCCGTGGGTGGGCTCAACTGCACCTACACCTACGCCGCGGCGCATGCGACCTACGCGCTCAAATGCATCCTCTCCCCGCAGACCCGCTCGAACGCCGGCTGCTACCGGCCGTTGAATATCGTGGCGCCGGCTGGTTCGATCCTCAATTGTGACAAGCCGGCCGCGGTCAACCTGCGAACGCGAACCGGGTGGTACATCGCCCCCAACATTTTCCGCGCACTGGCGGCGGCGGCGCCCAACCAGGTTCAGGCTGCGACCGGTCTACCGCACGCCATCAACATCTACGGTCGCGATGCGGATGGGCATGTCTATTCCGATCATTTCTTCCTGGGCGGCGGCCAGGGCGCCTCAGCGCACGGCGACGGCAAGTCGGCCCTGCTCTACCCGACCTCGGCGGCCAACACCTCGATCGAACTCCTGGAGACCAGGGCACCGGTTTTGGTGCTGGAAAAGACGCTGGTCACTGACAGCGGCGGCGCTGGCCGACTGCGCGGCGGCCTTGGCACGCGCACCAGCCTGCGAAAGCTCCACGATGATGGGCTGCCGACCCAGTTCTCCATCTATCCGGAAGGCGTCGGCATCGCGACCGAAGGTCTGCGCGGTGGCCGGGCGGGCGTCGGCGCGCGCGGCGTGGTGCGCGACGCGAGCGGTGCGGTCGTGCACGACTGCGGCACCGGCGAACTGGTCACGTTCAGGAGCGCCGACTGCGCCGTCGAGGTCCAGTTGTCCGGCGGATCGGGCTACGGGCCGCCGCGCGACCGGCTAAGGTCACGGCTGGCCGACGACATCGCCGACGGCTACGTTTCCAAGGAAGCCGGCGAGCGGGACTATGGCGGCGGCAAAGCGGTGCGAGCGCGGCAGAGTGATTGTGAGCAGCAGCGCGGAGGGACCGGTGGCTGAGAGGCATCCCGCATTCTTCAGCGCGATCAGCCTTTTGCTGATCGCGCCGTTGTGCGTCGTCGGCGCGATCGTCGGCACCCAGCTGATCGTGACGCTCGGCATTACGACCAACACGTCGCTGATCGGCGCACTCGCCGGCATGGCGCTCGGCCGTATCCCGTTCGCCGCGTTCCGCCACTACCGCTCGACCCATATGCAGAACCTCGCGCAGAGCGCGATCTCGGCTGCGACCTTCGGCGCTGGTAATGCGCTACTGCTCCCCATCGGCATCCCGTTCGTGATGGGCATGCCGGAGCTCATCCTGCCGATGCTGCTCGGCGTTTTTCTTGCCACGTTGCTCGACGGCTACCTGCTCTATCGTATGTTTGACAGCGAGGTGTTTCCGTCGTCGGGTGCATGGCCGCCCGGCATGGCCGCCGCCGAAGCGATCACGGCCGGCGACGAAGGCGGGCGCAAGCTCTGGGTGCTCGGCGGCGGCATCGCGGTGGGGGTGGCCGGCAATGCGCTGTTCGGCATCCCGATGTCTGCGTTCGGCGTTGCCTTCATCGGCAATATCTGGGCGTTGGCGATGTTCGGTGTCGGGCTCCTGATCCGGAGCTACTCGGCGGTGCTGTTCAACAACGCGAGCTTCGCGGGCATCTTCCCGGGCGGCGATATCGCCAAGGTCTACCTGCCGCAGGGCTTCATGCTAGGCGCCGGCCTGGTGGCGCTGGCCCAGATCATCGTGCTGATGCTGCGCAGCGATCGCAGCAAGGCGCAGAGCACCGGCACGGGCAGCCTGCGCAGCGCGCTCGGGTTTGGCAGCGCGGGCTATCTGGCAATCGCGCTGCTGCTGGCGGTGCTCGCCGGCCTCGCGACCGCGATGCCGATCCCGATGCTGGTCGGCTTTATTGTGTATGCAGCATTCGCGGCGCTGATCCACGAGCTGATCGTTGGGCTCTCCGCCATGCACGCGGGCTGGTTTCCGGCATTCGGGGTCGCGGTGGTGACGCTCGCGGTGGGCATCCTGCTCGGATTCCCGCCGGTCGCGCTGACCGTGATGGTGGGCTTCACCGCCTCCACCGGCCCCGCCTTCGCTGATATGGGTTACGACCTCAAGGCCGGCCATCTGCTGCGCGGCTGCGGCGCCGATCCCGCCTTTGAGCGCGACGGGCGACGCCAGCAGCTCTTCGCCGCGATGTTTGCGTTTGTCGTCGCCGGACTGGTCGTGGCCTTTGCCAACCAGTTCTACTTCGCCAACAACCTGGTGGCGCCGATCGACAAGGTCTACGCCGCGTCAATCAACGCCGGCGCCTCGGCCGAAGTCGCCGAGTGGCTCTTCATCTGGGCCGCCCCTGGCGCGTTGCTGCAGCTCATTGGCGGGCCAACCCGGCAAATGGGAACTCTTCTTGCAACCGGCCTCCTGCTCGGCGGGCCGCTCGCCGGATGGGCCGTCCTTGTCGGCATCGCGCTTCGCTTCCTCTGGGAACGCCTCGCGCCGAAAAAATGGCTCGGCGACATGACGGTGTTCGGCGCCGGCGCCATTGCGGGCGACGCCCTCTACAGCTTCTACGACCTCGGCACCCGCTACGCGCGCGCCAGCTAGGGGGAGGCTCGGCGCGCCGGTTCGGCGTGATGTGTGCCGGACAGGGCGCGTGCGTTCGTCGCCGATCTTGGGCGGACTACACCGTCAGTATGTTCGAGTTTGAGTTTCAGACAGGGCCAAGAGTGATGGTTTTATATAACCAAATGAGAGCTGCCCCGACTATTCGGAGCTGCTTATAAATCCCGCACGCGCGCGCGGGGGGGGCCGAACTTTATCTGAGTTGGCCTCATCTTCGATCGAGCAGATGAGTCGTTGGTATACCAACGATCGGCCAGCGCCGCTCCGTCGACGGCGATGGAGCGGCTCGATGCATGGGGGGCCCATCCGGGAGGCCTCACGCAACTAGCAACGCTGGTCCGCAGCGGCGGCGTTCCGTCGACGGCAAGCCCGTGCCACAATCGAGACTGGCATAGCAGTTGCCGGCAGTAACGCCCATCCGTGGGCCAAACACTCCTCCCCAAGGGCGTTTCTCCCTAGACTTGAGGCCGCCGTAATTGGCGGCCTCCTTCAGCTTTCGATTTGGCAAAGACAAAATCGGCTACCGCAATGGCGGATAAACCGGCAGCCCGCCGCCGCCACTGGACTGCAGCATCGGAATTTGCCTCTCGCCGGTGCCCGCGTTTGGCACCATCAGCAGCATTTTTAGGCGATCCGACGTCGTCAGGGCAACCGCGCTCCCGAAGCTGCGATCAGTCGTCGGCCCACTGTTAGCCCGATCGACCGGGTCTATCGCCCGACATCCTGCGTCGGCAATGCAGATGCCGAGAAGCGTCTACTAAAGCGAGCTTCGTCGTAATCATCAGCACAGAATTCGTCGCAGAAGAATTGCCCGTCTGGGGAACGCCAAGCCTGCAATTCCCCATTCAAGGTCGGCAGCCGTTTGCGGCAAAACACGCAACATACACTCAGATCAATGTCGCCAGCACGCATATTCATCGGACCCCCCAAGAATCATGGCCCAGCGCGAATTATCATAGCGATATTAGTCGGAAAGCGGTTGCACGAATAATAGACTTTCAGCCTAAAATAGCGAGTTATCCACTCCCGGGCTCCCGCCAAAAGTGCAGGCACCGGTTCCCTAGCCTTCGTTCAACAACCTTCGAGCGCCCATCGACCGGCCTCAGTAATCCTGACATGGCCGACAAGTTGGAGCCCGGCGCGGATGAGGCCTAGTAACATCCGGAGTGTAAAGCCATTAGCGACCATGGTTGCTTCGGGAGCACCAAACGGAGCGCCGGCAGCAACGGAGTGCTAGACGCTGCTGCGCGCCGAGGGGACGTTTTCGAGGGAGAAGCTACCATCAAAGGCAACTCGACGAACCGATGCGGCAAGTATCGGCCAGGAGCTGGAGGCGAACTGAGCTGGCTCAGCGCCCGCCCGGGCGCGCTCGGCCCGGCAGGCACCTTCGCGGCGATTTGACTTTGCGACGCGTCACGCCGCACATGTTAAACTGCCTCCTCCGTAGCAACCTCGCAACAATCCAGGGTGATCGCATCATCATCAGCCGCGCATGGCGGAGATGTGCATCCGATAGATGACCATGTCAAATGCACCCAAATCGCACACAGTTTTCTTATTTCTGGCCCAGATCTTGAATGCGAGGCAAGTGGAGCAAAATGAGGTCCGCATAGTCGAGGCGATAACGTGGGTAAGCCTTCTAATGCCCCCTTTGGGACCATTCAGCAGTCCATTTTGAGCACCCCGGGGGCGCACCACCACACAACTAACGGCAGTCCAGTTAAATCTTTGCACCATAGCGGCAATACCTGGTTTCTCGCGCTCACCGCGCTCGGGATCGTGTACGGCGACATCGGCACCAGTCCTCTCTACACATTCTCGGTCGCGCTCAAAGCAACCGGCCATTCCGAGCCGACGCCGGGGGACGTGCTCGGGATCGTGTCGCTGACCTTCTGGGCGCTGCTGCTGATGGTGTCGCTAAAATATGTCGTCTTCGTTCTGCGCGCCGACAACGATGGCGAGGGCGGCATTCTAGCCCTGCTGGCCCTGGTGGCGACTGACAAGATTGCCGACGGCGCACGGATTTCGGTCCTCGTGCTGCTGGGCGTGATTGGTGCAGCTCTGCTCTATGGCGACGGCGTCATTACGCCGGCAATCTCGGTTCTTTCGGCCATGGAGGGGCTTAAGCTCGTGACGCCATCATTCTCGGGCTTGATCGTGCCGGTCACGCTCGCGATCTTGGTTGCCTTGTTCGCCATTCAGTGTCGGGGGACGGCGAGCATTGGCCGATTGTTTGGGCCGGTCATGGTTGTCTGGTTCGTCGCTATCGCGGTGCTTGGCATGGTCAATATTTGGAAAGCGCCGGCCATCGCGGAGGCGCTCAATCCGCTGGAGGCGGCACGCTTCCTGACGGCGGATCCCGCCCTCTCGGTCGCGGTCACCGGCGCCGTGTTCCTCGCGCTCACCGGCGGCGAGGCGCTCTACGCCGACATGGGCCACGTCGGCGCCATGGCAATCCGACGGGCGTGGTTCGGCCTGGTCCTGCCGGCGCTGCTGCTTTGCTATTTCGGCCAGGGCGCGTTGGTGTTAATCGATCCGACGGCGATCGAAAATCCGTTCTACAGCATGGCACCCCGCTGGGTGCTCGTGCCAATAATCGCACTAGCCACAATTGCCACTATTATCGCGTCGCAGTCGCTCATATCCGGCGTGTTCTCGCTCACCCGGCAAGCGATGCAGATCGGTCTCTGCCCGCGCGCCCGGATCGTGCCGACCTCGAGCGACGAAGCCGGCCAAATCTACGTGCCTACGGCGAACTGGATGCTGATGATCGGCACATTGCTGATCGTGCTCCTGTTCAAAACCTCCGACAATCTGGCCGGCGCCTACGGTATCGCCGTGTCTAGCACTATGTTGGCTACCACTGTCCTACTCTATCGGGTCGCGGTCGGACGCTGGAATTGGACGCCGGCGCTTGCGATCCCGTTCATCGTGCTCTTCGGAGCGATCGATTCGGGTTTTCTGGCAGCCAATTCCCTGAAGATCATTGATGGCGGCTGGTTCCCGATCGTGATTGGCGGCGCCATCGCGATCCTGATGTTGTGTTGGCGTCGAGGGGCATATGCGGTTAGGGACCGGCTCGCCGCCATGTCGATGCCGCTCCAGGGTTTCGTCGACCACATCGACGAGATGGTCGTGGGTCGCGCGCCTGGCCTTGGCGTCTGGCTCACCAAAGTGGCTCACGGGGCCTCGCCAATGCTGCTGCACCATGTTCAGCACAACGGCGTCATGCACAAGAGCGTCGTGCTCATGACCTTCCTGCCCGACCGCCGGCCGCGCGTCGCGTTCGCGGAGCGCCACTCGGTGGAGCGATTGGGCCACGGTTTCTTCCACATCCAGGTAAAGCTCGGATTCCTGCAGACGCCGGACATTCCGTTGACGCTCAGGAACTGCGAGTTGCTCGGCTTCGATGTCGACTTCGATCACGTCCATTATTACATCGGCCACGAAATCGTAGTCCGTCGCGCCAAGGATTCGGTGATGGCCCCAATTTCATTCGCGATCTTCGCCTTCTTGACGAAGATCGCGAGCCGCGCGCCCGACTTTTTCAGGATTCCTCACGAGGGCTTGTCTGAGGTAGGCTTCCGCGTCGACATCTGAAGCCTGGGTCTTCAGGCGCGGCCTGCCTTGTGCTTGCCCTCGGATTCGCGCGTTAAATCGCGGAGGCCTACGAGAGTATCGGAGGAGGACGCGGCATGGCTTCCACGTCTGTCGCCCGCTGTCGCTGACAACCCTTCGATGAACCTCGTCCAAAAAGCGTAAGCGTGACATTCCGGTGCCGAAGCGGAGCAGCGCAACAACTAAGAAGCGATCAAAAGCGAAACCGGCAACTCGCGTTCAATACGGAGCGCTTCCCTACTGCTTACACGATCAAGCTTCTATCAAGGTGTTGTTTACGAGAAGCGGTTGGAGGATACGGGCACTACCGTGCCATGTCAGGTCGAGGTCTTTCAATTGTTGGTCAGACGACAGTCGAAGGACTGGGCGGAGTCGAAACAACGAACGGCGCGATGGTTCTCAGCTGCCGAAGCGGCTGCGCTGGTCAATAACGACCAGCTGCACAACTTGATCCGAGAAATCGAGACGCGGAAAACCTCAAGGCATTGAAGATGCGCCGGTTTTTTTCTTGAGTCGCAGGCCCGCGTCAAGGGCGGGGGCGATGACCGCCTTCCAACCGACCCGCCCGCCGCCGCTGCGGACCAAAGAGGAAATACTCGGCCATCTCGCCACCGCGCTCGATGAACTGCGATCCCAAACTCCTCGTAGCGGCGCTCTGGCACCGCAGCAAACCGCAGCGTCGACCCATTCAAGTTACGCCGGCCAGCCGTTACCCGTCACAACGCAAATACAAAGAGCATGGTCTGGTTTCGGATATCGCGAAGCTCCGGGGTCAGCGTGATCCGGAGCTTCGAAACTAAGCTCAGGCCAGTCATGATCGCGAGGTATTGTCTGCCTCCAGCCTCGAAGGTCATCGGCGGAGCATTGATGCCCACCCCCACATTGATCTTCCACAGCGGCTCGAGGCTCATGTCATCGTAGGCCATGAATGTGCCGTCGCCCAAGCCCGTGAATAGAAGGCCGCCGGCGGTTGTCAGCGCAGCACTGAAGTTTGGATAGGAAGAGCGCACCCTGTTCTTCACCTCGCCCGTGAATGGGTCGGCGACCACGATCTCGGACTCGGTCCGCGCTAAATACCTGGCGTCGCCGCCCAACATGAGCCCGGTAGGATTCCTGAGCCGGTCAGGGGTCATCGTGGTTTCGCTGCA
>JASHYD010000937.1 GCA_030043175.1 Xanthobacteraceae bacterium
AAATCAAAATCTGCCCGCTCCGCGAGCCGGCAAGCTCCCCCCTTAAACCCCTAATTCTGTGTGGGCATAGCATATCCTGCTCTTGCGCACTCTTGCGAAGCACGCAAGCGCGAGCCCAGCTGCTTACCAGGCGTTGGTAGAAGCGTGGGTAGGAATGAGGAAATGTCAATTTACTCAATCATATCAATTTATTCAGGCGGACTGCTGATCCGCCGTCTCCTGATAACTAATCAGATGCTCTGAGCTCGACGAGGAGGAAATTCCCTTTGCTGTCAATTAGGTACCATGCGCCGGATCTGACCCCATACGACCCCCCTGGCTGTGGCGAAAAAAGGGGTGGTGGGGGGGATAACGGGCAGGCAATACCACATGGGCTTGTTTTGGACCTTCCGCGTACACCACCGTTTTTGCGAAATCAGCGAGACCCCGAACTCCTGTTATCCATAACAATCGTCTCGAACCACCTTCACCTACGCAAGCGCGATCTCTGGCGGTCCCCACCGCTCTTCGCGCCGACGTCCTGATCCGCGTCTCGGCACGAACATCGCCTTCATCTCGGGTGTCGGCCTGTGCTTCAAGTCGCCGTAATTTCTCGCGTTATGAAGCAACTGCCGACCGAGCGAATCAGCTTCCAGGCATTTTTCACACACCTCGGAAAGAGTGCCCAGTGCCGCTGTTTCGCGATTGAACTTTTCGACCGACATTCTGGACGCGCTCCGGCACCACTTGCAGATTTTCCAGACCTCGTTCGTCGCCATCTTCACCGCCTCCGCAAGCCGACCGCAGGGTGGCGCTGAATGGTGCGCTTATTCTTCCCTCCGTACCAGTCCCCATCTGTTGTGGCATAGCAAACGAGTCCGTCAAGGTTTGGTGCCCGCCTTCTCCAATCGGAGGCATCATCCGGTCGAAGCCTGCGAGGGCACCGACGGTCTGGATTAGCCACTCGCTCGACGACATTCCGACGTTCAATCTGACGGCTGTGGCGGGCTTATATCGCGCTCCGGCTTTCTGGTATACCACGACATCAATAGGCATCGTTGGTTGTGGTGGAGGCGCTACTTGTTCCTTTGGTGGTGGGCAGTTGGTAACTTTTTCCTTTAAGAGATTCTCCATAAGGGAAAAGTTACTCTCATCCGTCTGGGTTGATGGACTGCCAGACGACAACCCACCTTGTTGGGTTGCAGGCTTTTTCGGCGGCAACCTATATCGCTTTTGCCGGTCCATCTTGAGAGCGGCAGCAGACTTGACGACATCCGGCGCCGCGTTCGCAGCATCGACCAAGTTGGCGAGCATGAACCCGTGCCGGGCGAGCGTGACCTCGTCCCGCGATGGCCGCATCTCCGCCCAGAGCCTGGGGACGACATCGCCCAGTTCCTCGACAGGTGTGTCGGTGAACAGGATGACCGTGACGGGCGCCTCCGCGGTGCGCTGGAGCGGCCGCACGCGCCCGACGGCCTGGACCAAGGCCGTCTCGCAAATCGCCCTACGGACCTTTTCCGCGTTCGGGTGGACGGCTCGCCACTGCTTCACCGCGATCGCGTTCCTGCCGGCTGCATCCGCCTTGGTGCGGATCGTATCGGTCACCTGGACGTAGCCCTGTTCCTCCCCAAACGATCGCCTCAGCGAACAGTGCTTCCGCCCGCCGAACGACATCGCTGTATTGAGGCAGAGGCCGCCCGACCAGGGCGAGCATTCGAACCTTCTCTAACGAATTGGTGCCGCTCTCGCAGCCGTAGTGAGTGAGCGATAACCAAGGTGGAACGACGCAATTGTTGCGGATGCAAAGCTCTGTTTTCAAATAGGTAATCAGCCCCGCGTCCCCGCACCCATAGCGAATCGCCTGGGCCATCACGCTGCCATAGACCTCGATGGCGAGCTTTGCCTTGGCAGCGTCACCAGCATTTTCGTTATCAATCGCGTTAGGTCTTTCGGGCGCGCAGTAGTGTTTACCGAAAACCCGGTCCACCACCTGTTCGATCGCCACAAATGGGGTAACAATTTCCTCGGTGCAGCGTCTTTCGGTCATGTCGGGCCACACGGTCTGCAACATCTCGATGCTGCCGGTGGCGTCCATAACAATTGTCGGCACCTTATCCCACGGTTCGCACGGTCCCTGAACGCCGCACAAGAACACCTTGCGGGTATTGGTGATAGAACACCAACCGAGCCTGACCCTGCCCATCAACGCAGGGCCGCCGGGCTTCAGCGCCTCGCCTAACGTCTTCCACAGCGCGGCCAGCTTCTTGACTGTCTTGTTGTTGGCGGCCGGCACCAAAGCGGCCTTCAGCCGATCGCCGGTCCATCGCAGGTCGATTTCGACCTCGACCTTGTCCCTCCATTGCAGCGTGTACATCCGGGCGCATCGTTCGGGCGTGAGGAACTCCATGACGCTCCGCGGCACCGGGCCGTCCGGCAATTCGGATAGCACGCGGTACAATTCCGCATTCCAGAACCCCAACTCCGCTTCGTCGCCGTCAGCACCATCCCGCGCTTCGACAGCGCGTTTGCTGATCGGTTTGCCTTTGGTCAGCGCGCCGAGCGGCACCGAGAACTCGGCCTCGACGCCGACCAGGAACGCATCAATCGGGTTCTCGTCGATAAACAGAAGCACCGGCGAGCCGAGCGCCTTCGGCTTTTCGTGGACGAGCATCTCATGGGCCATGAACCAGACTTGCGCGCCTTTCTGACCCTTCTGCCGTTGATATCCGCACTCATCGAAGAACGCGCACCGTCTTGCATCTTCACCGCGCCCTTGCTGGCAGAGGTCGGTCGCGGAGAGGCACGCATCTCTCATGTCCAGGACATCGTCGGTCCGCCAGCACATGGTCTTTCGGGGCGCCAGCGGATCGTGCAGATCGGGTGGGTAGTGTGGATCGACCGCCTCCATACCGCGCCAGACGGCGGCGCGCACACCAGGATGTTCTCGCGCCAGAGCGGCGACTTGTTCATCGCCAAGCTGGTGCCGGGGGAGCGCGTAGACCACAGTTGCCCCCTCCACGAACCTATCGACGAAGCTCACCCCAGCGGTGCGGCTCTCAGTCGATTTCCCGGCCCCGATCGGGAACGACAGAAGCCTTTGCGGCGGCCTGTATGGTGCCGGCCCATTCTCCGTGGCCGTAAATCCACCTCCCTCATAAGCCTTCGTGACGATATCAATGAACTGAGCGACCTCGTCCTTCAGCTGCTGGCGTATCCGCTCCAGCAGCCCAGGCTGAGGCGGCGGAAGCTGCGGCCGCGGCTCGACCTTCAGCCGCTCGATGGTCTTGCGTTTCGGCTTGAGCGAACCCGGATGGTCGAAACACCACAAAATCCAGCGATACACATCGCCGCTATCGGCGAGATATCCTTCGATCTCATCCCACCCTCGACCGCTCCTCTCCAGGTTCTCGATGATCTGTTCGCGGAACTCCGACACTCGCTCGCGGAGCGTGTTGATGATGCGCGTTGCCGCCTCCGCGACCGCCTGCTTATCCGCAAGATCGATCTCTTGCTCTCGGGCGAGATGCTGGGCCGCGGCCCGCAGATGTGCGTAGATGTCGGAGGCGTTCTTCGAGGGCTTGCCGACTGCCCGCAGCGCCGCGTCAGCGTTTGGATGGGGCGCGACAGTGTCGAGGGTGCCTTCCGCCCGATTAAACCTGACCTCGCGCTTCAACTCAGTCGGCGGCGGCACAGAATCGATTTCACCTCGATGCAGCCACACAACCGGAATGTTGAACTGCGCAAGCACATCCTTTCCGTCGCCGCCGTAGACCATCGGCCTCGCAACGTAAATCGGCTGGACGGCAGAGCTGGACTGACTCGGATCGACGGCGGTCAACGCCGCCTTGAGCATGATCGACCACGTCTTGAGTTCCACGGTGTCAACGCCGCGATCGGCCACCACGAAGAGTTTGAATTTGACTTTGGTGTGGTCAAACTCGCCTGTCCAGAAACCCTTGCTGTCCTTTTTCAGGCCGTGCGTGCCGCTGAGCATCGCGACATAGCTGCACCTCACGAACGGCTCCCCCAGCCGCTCCACGATGCTATGCACCGCCGCCTTCGGGTCTGCGGTCCAATCGAAACCATCGCCGAGTTCGGCGCCATCGATGTCGAACACCACAAACCTGCTGGGGGTATCGCGGAACAGGTTGTCGGATGGATGTTGGGTCTTCCGCCGAAGGATACTGTCCTTAACGCCTGGACCAGCCTCACCGTGAATAAGGCACACACTGAAGCCGGGTTTTGGATAAGCAACGCTCTCCAGGTAGCGCGCCAACTCCCCAATATCGACAACGGTGACCCGTTTCTGGCGCCAGTGCTTTACCTGCGGATAATCGGCGATCTGCCCCGTCTTTTTGTAAATGCCTTTGCCAACGAATTTGGCGTTTTTAGCCGCCAATTCGGTAAAGGTAATAGAATAATTATCAGCGGTATTAGGGAGTTGCACCGCATCATCGGAGAGGTTATCTGTTTGCACGAAATCACCTCTTGCACAGATGAAAACTGCGGCCGGCACCGTTGCCGGGTGTTCCGGCCGCAACTTTTCCACGTAATCTATCTCAGTTGCTGCCGCCACGCATTTAGCAGGCGATAGATCGCCTCGTTGACGCTGTGATTGGTGACATCCTGGGGCTTTGTCGGCTTGGCGAGGAAACCCTCCTCGACCAGAACCGACAGGAATCGCGCACTGCAATACATCCTGAAAACTCTCGTGCCGTCCTTTTGACGCTGCCGGTAGCGTCGCATTGCTTTGGCGTCTTTGGACAGCTTGGCCTCTCTGGCCTCGCGGTCAAATCGTTCTGCAAGCCCATCATCGTGAGGGAATCTGGTCATCGTCGAAGCTCCTCGACGATCTCAGCCCACCGACATGGACGTTTATGGACGCGATCTCCACGCCGCTCATAGGACATCGCGGTTTCCGCGCCCGGCGCGCCGGCGGTGGCAAGCGCCCTGCGGCAACTCTCCATCACCAACGGATGCACGTCGCATTCCGTATCCTGAATCTGAAAGGCGCTCGACCAGATCATCACGAACAGATTGACATCGCAGAGTAGGAAATGCGGCAACCATCCGCCCCATTCATGCACCTTCGGCAGGTATTCCCATTGGAGTCCGGTCGCATCGAAGGCTTTCGCCCACGGGATATATATCGGCCTGTCGAAGCGTAAGCCGCGATAAATCGTGACGTCGATAGGGTCAATTCGCCCTCGACGTCTGTATCTCTCCAACGTGATGACGTTGCCGCTTCCAGTCATCGAGCAC
>JASHYD010000938.1 GCA_030043175.1 Xanthobacteraceae bacterium
TTAGCCGGCGTCTACGGGACGTGGTTGTTCGGCGGCTGGCGAAAGCAGTATGGAACCGCCGAACACAGCGCGTAGGCAAACAGTAGGTAAACAGTGTGGGAAGTAAACAGTGTGGGAAGGAGGTGCGCCGATGCCCGTTGTTACGCGCTCGGCGCGACGGACGCATCCCCGCCGGAGCCCGCCATTCGGGCCGGTCGAAGCCGCACCCCGCGGGGTATCCGCCCTACTCCGCCGCGTCTTCAGCCGACTCGTCCGGAGCGGTGGCGTGGATGGCGAGCGCATGGACCCCGGACTTGAGTTCGTGAGCGAGGGTCTCGTTGATCATGCGATGACAAGCGATCCGGCTCTTTCCGCGGAACGCGCCAGCCACGATATAGATCCTAAAATGCGTTTCTCCGCCCGGTCGATGTCCGGCGTGTCCTTCATGGTGATGGGACTCGTCGAGCACCTGCAGGCTCAGTGGAGCGAAGGTTTCGGTCAACTTCCTTGAAATGGCTTCCTGCACACGCATCGAGAACCCCGGATCGACGCATCGGCGGCGCCAAAATCGGACGTCGATACGTCACGCGACATCTCTGGCGCGAGGCGAAGCATGTTCCATCAAATCTGTCAAGCTTGCGCAATGCCCCAAATCCTCCGCATAATAAGCAATGAAGTTCGACTCACCCTTGTATGATCGCATCCGGGTCAAGCCCGGCGAGGATCGCCGGCTTCAGGCGGAGCACCGGTGCGACTGGCCGAACTGCACAGAGCCGGCGAGTTATCGCGCGCCTAAAGGTCGCAATCGCGAGCACCAATACTGGCGGTTCTGCCTTCTCCACGTTCGTGAGTACAACCAGTCCTATAACTTCTTCGCCGGGATGAGCGATGATGCAGTGGCGCGATTTCAGAAAGACGCGCTCACCGGGCACCTGCCGACCTGGCGCATGGGAACAATCGGCGGCAAACGAGGCGCAAAGGGAAGGGTCGGCCGGTTTTTTGACGCGGACCTGGGCACGGCGGATCCGTTCGATGTCCTTCGGGAGTTTGGCGCCCCGCCCGCAGGTGCGGCACAAGCTCGCGCTAAGACCGAATGGTCAACCGTGCGCAATGGTGAACGCAAGGCGCTCTATGCGCTTGGGCTTGAGGATAGCGCGTCCGGCCCTGAAATTAAGGCGCGGTTTAAAGAATTGGTGAAGCGCCATCATCCCGACGCCAATGGCGGTGACCGCACCTCGGAGGATAAGCTGCGAGAGATCATCGAGGCCTATAATTATCTCAAGAAAACCGGATCCTGCTGAAACAACCGGATCGCCGCCCCGACAAGCTGCACCGCTGCGGCGGGCCCGGAGCCCACCGCCTCCATTGCGCTTCATCACGATGACCCCAAATATGTGGGCAAGACGTCGGATGGCGCGGCCGTAAAGAGATCCGGTCGATAACTTCGGTCCGAAGCCGCGATCATGGCTTCCGCCCCGCGTCGGCTTTCTGTTAAATTAATAGCGACATGCGATCCGCCGGATGCGATCTGCCCGCGCCTCGCCGATTCCGTGTGTCGGGTGCCAATTCGTGATTTAGTGATTTGGGCGTTTGTATGGGACATGCGCCCTGTGCCCGTCGATCCCTAGGCATTCGCTTATCGATCCCGGGTTGACACACGGAGGACCGATGATTGCCGCAACCGAGCTCGCCGCGCCGCTGCCTGACATAAAGGTATCCGTCCGGCAAACGTTCGGATTCGATACCGACTTGGAAGTGCCAGCCTATGCGGAGGCGGACGAGCACGTGCCGGATATCGATTCCGATTATCGGTTCGACCGCCCGACCACGCTTGCGATTCTCGCCGGATTTGCGCGCAATCGCCGTGTCATTGTGACCGGATATCACGGCACAGGAAAATCGACTCATATTGAGCAGGTGGCGGCCCGGCTCAACTGGCCATGCGTGCGCGTCAATCTCGACAGTCACATCAGCCGCATCGACCTCATCGGCAAAGATGCAATCGTGATCCGCGAAGGCCAGCAGGTCACCGAATTCCGCGACGGAATTCTGCCCTGGGCGTATCAGCACAATGTCGCGCTGGTGTTCGACGAATACGATGCCGGCCGCCCTGACGTGATGTTCGTGATCCAGCGCGTGCTGGAGTCCTCAGGAAGGCTGACATTGCTCGACCAGAGCCGGGTCATCAAGCCGCACCCAGCATTCCGGCTGTTCGCCACCGCCAATACGGTGGGCCTCGGTGACACGTCCGGGCTCTATCACGGCACTCAGCAGATCAACCAGGCCCAGATGGATCGGTGGTCGATCGTCACGGGCCTGAATTATCTGCCCCATGACAACGAGGTTGAGATTGTCCTCGCCAAGGCGAAGCACTATCGCACCGACGCGGGCCGCGACATCGTCAACAAGATGGTGCGGGTCGCCGACCTCACCCGCAATGCCTTCATGAACGGCGACATCTCGACCGTGATGAGCCCGCGCACGGTCATCACCTGGGCAGAGAATGCCGATATCTTCAAGGACATCGGCTTTGCGTTCCGGCTTACATTCCTCAACAAGTGCGACGAGCTCGAGCGTCCCCTGGTGGCCGAGTTCTACCAGCGCTGCTTTGGTCAGGAATTGCCGGAATCGTCCGTTAACGTGGCGCTGAGCTGAGGCGTGCTTGTGAGATGAGGGTGGAGGATCCGCGACCTTCGAGCGGCACACTGTTCACCCGCGCAAAGCCCCTCGTTCGCGTTCGGCGGCCGTCAAGGCGTCGTCGAGGGCTTCGTGGTTTGGACGGTCTTATCGCGCAAATAGGTAATTGTGGTGTCCGGCTTCCCGTCGAGCGCGCCAATCGCGCTGCGGATTTCTCGGAGCGAGCGCAAGGTCTGATTCTCGGGCTCTATCAACGTCCCTGTAACGAAGCCGACAGGCTCTACCCGTAGCAAAGTAGCGGCGTCCAGCAATGTCCTCGAACATCAAACCCAAGACCCCGGCCAAGGAGGCTCCGAACGAGCCGTTCAAGCGCGCCGTGACCGGGTGCCTGCGCGCTATCGCGCGCCAGCGGGAGCTCGAGGTTTCGTTTGCGGCCGAGCGGCCCGGCGTCGTCGGCGGCAAGGCGCGCCTGCCGGAGCCGCCGCGCAAGCTGACCGCTGCCGATGCCGCGATCGTCCGCGGCCATGCGGACGCACTCGCGTTGCGGATGGCTTGTCATGACGACGCAATCCATCGCCGCTTGCTGCCGACAAGTCAGCAGGGGCGTGCGGTTTTCGAAACGGTCGAACAGGCCCGGGTCGAGGCGATCGGGGCGCGACGGATGCAAGGGGTCGCCAAAAATCTTGCGGCCATGCTGGACGACAAATTCCATCGGGGCAAATTCGACGAGATCACCGATCGGGCCGATGCGCCGATCGAAGAGGCACTCGCCATGCTGGTGCGCGAGCGCCTCACGGGTCAAGCGCCGCCGCGTGCCGCGCAGCGCATCGTCGAGTTATGGCGAAGTTGGATCGAAGCTCGTGCCGGCCGCGACCTCGACCGTCTGGAAGACATGATCGACGACCAGCGCAGGTTTGGCGATGCGGTCCACGATCTTCTGGATTCCCTCGACATGGGCGACGATCGCACCAACGAAGACGAGGAGGAAAGCGAAGAGAACAACGAGGACGGGCGTCAGGACGAGAAGGGCAACGACGGTGAGTCGTCTGAGTCCGAAGACAGCCAGCGCCTGAGCCTCGAACAGGCGGAGGCCGCAACCGAGGATCTGCCCGACAGCGCCGCCGAGGCGACGGACGCGCCGACCGCCGATATGCCGGACGATTCCGAAATGGGGGATTCAGAGAGCGCGGCCGAGCCCTGGCGGCCACGCCAAGGCGGCAAAAACGAACCGCGCGGTCCCGATTACAAGCCTTTCATCACCAGGTTCGACGAGATCATTGCAGCCGAGGATCTGTGTGAAGCCGACGAACTCGATCGCCTGCGCGGCTATCTCGACAAGCAGCTCGCGCATTTGCAAGGCGTGGTGGCGCGGCTTGCCAACCGTCTGCAGCGCCGTTTGATGGCGCAACAGAACCGTTCGTGGGAATTCGATCTGGAGGAGGGGCTGCTCGACCCGGCGCGGCTTTCTCGCGTCATCATCGACCCCATGCATCCCTTGTCGTTCAAGCGCGAGAAGGATACGAACTTCCGCGACACCGTGGTCACTCTGCTGCTCGATAATTCCGGGTCGATGCGCGGCCGTCCGATTACCGTCGCCGCGACCTGCGCCGATATTCTCGCGCGCACGCTGGAGCGTTGCAGCGTCAAGGTCGAGATTCTCGGCTTTACCACCCGCGCCTGGAAGGGCGGCCAGTCGCGAGAGGCCTGGCTGGCGTCAAACAAGCCCGCCAATCCGGGCCGCCTCAACGACCTGCGCCACATCATCTACAAATCCGCCGACGCACCTTGGCGGCGATCGCGAAAAAATCTCGGACTGATGATGCGCGAGGGCTTGTTGAAGGAAAATATCGACGGCGAGGCGCTCGAATGGGCCCATGCGCGGCTTCTTGCCCGCACCGAACAGCGCCGTATATTAATGATGATTTCGGATGGCGCGCCAG
>JASHYD010000939.1 GCA_030043175.1 Xanthobacteraceae bacterium
CATTTCTTCAGGGGACCTTTTGGTAGAAATGAGAAGGCGATATTTCCGAGTGGTGCGGGCGCGTGTTGATGATCGAGTGAAGTAATCATCATGAGCACTAGTCTGTAGTCAGAATACTCCCCAGCCACCTATAGAATCGATCACAACATCATCGGGGATGATAAAGAAATCATATTATTCTAGTCGATGCTCGCTTCAATTTGAACGTGAAGGATGCCGAACACAGCTAGATGTTCGTTGGCAGTCCCGCAGAGTAATAATCGTTCACCGCCCGCTGCGACGAACAATTGACAGAGCAGACTTACGGCATGGATATGGATCGCTTCATCACAGCGTCGAACAAGACACATGCCGAGAGCCTGGGAGATGCCCAAGCCTCGGTACCAGACATCGAACCTGAGCCACCGGCGAAGCTGGCGGCAGCAAGGCAATGCAGCGCCAATGTGCGCGGGGACCAAGTGTGATCAAGAGAGCGTAAGTTTATCGTGCTGCCATGCGGTGAGCTACGGTTCGCACAGCGCGCAAGGCTTTGCGTTCAATGCACCGGACGAATACCTCGGTCAATCCTCGATTTTATCAATCGCGGCCGGTGCGGCGTCCATCCATAGGAGCCAGGCTCGCATAGCCGGTCATTCCGCTCGTACCCAGAACTATCCCGTGCTGCAGCTCAATCTGCTCCACACCGGGACGCAACCGGCCGACGCCCTATTTACGATAGCAGGCAAGCCATGCTTGCTAGTGGGGTTCCTGATTCGCCCCATCCCGATGACTGCACCGTACCTAGCTACTCTGAACCCCGAACAACGCCGCGCTGTCGAGCATGGCGGCGAGTACCCGTCGCCGCTCCTCGTGATTGCCGGAGCAGGGTCGGGCAAGACCAATACGCTCGCCCATCGTGTGGCGCATCTGATCGTGAAGGGCGCCGATCCGCGCCGTATCATGCTGCTCACATTCTCTCGGCGCGCGGCGGCCGAGATGAGCCGAAGGGTTCAGCGCATCGCGAGGCATGTCCTTTCGGACCAAGGGCCGTTGACGGTCGACGCCTTAAGCTGGTCCGGGACGTTCCACGCAATCGGGGCGCGGTTGCTGCGGGAATACGCGACAGACATCGGACTTGATCCCGCCTTTAGCATCCACGACCGGGAGGATTCCGCCGACCTGATGAACCTCGTGCGCCATGATCTTGGCTTCTCACAGACAGCGAAGCGGTTTCCCATGAAAGGAGCCTGCCTTTCCATTTATTCGCGCGTGGTGAATGCCGAGGCTCCGCTTGGCGAAATCCTGGACAATGCCTTTCCATGGTGTGCCGAGTGGCAGGCGGAATTGGGCCGTCTGTTCGCCGCCTACGTAGAGGCCAAGCAAAATCAGAACGTGCTCGACTATGACGATCTGCTGCTCTACTGGGCGCAGATGATGAGCGAGGCCAGCCTGGCCGAAGATCTGTCGGCGCGCTTCGACCACGTACTGGTCGATGAATATCAAGATACCAACCGGCTCCAGGCGTCGATCCTTTTGGCGCTCAAGCCTGATGGCAGGGGCCTGACAGTCGTTGGCGACGATGCGCAGTCGATCTATTCCTTCCGTGCCGCAACGGTGCGTAATATCCTCGATTTCCCCGGACAATTCAGTCCGCAGGCCGAGGTGATCACGCTGGAGAGGAACTATCGCTCGACGCAGCCGATCCTCGACGCCGCAAATGCGGTGATCGATTTTGCCACGGAGCGCTTCACCAAGAACCTCTGGTCCGAGCGTCCGTCAGCAGAGCGTCCTTGCCTCGTGCACGTTCCTGACGACGCCCGGCAGGCCGGCTACGTGGCTGAAACTATTCTGGCCAACCGTGAAACTGGCATCCGGCTCAAATCGCAAGCTGTCCTGTTCCGCGCGTCCCATCACAGCGCCACACTGGAAATCGAGCTGACGCGCCGCAACATCCCGTTCGTGAAATTCGGCGGTCTCAGGTTTCTCGAGGCCGCGCACATCAAGGACGTGTTGGCGACGCTGCGCTGGGCCCAGAACATGCGCGACCGGGTGTCCGGTTTTCGCACCGTCCAGCTGCTTCCCGGCTTTGGGCCGAGCTCGGCCGCAAAGTTGCTGGATGCAATATCGGCAGGTGTCGATCCGCTGAAAGCCCTAGAGGTCTACGGCCCCCCGGCGGCTGCCGCGGAGCAGTGGCCCGATTTCATTGCCACGGTTCGTCTGCTGCATCTGAACGTCACCGGCTGGCCCGCTGAGCTAGACCTTGTCTGCCGATGGTATGCGCCGCATCTGGAGCGTCGGCATGAAGATGCGGCCCTCCGGATGACTGATCTCATCCAGCTCGCGCAGATCGCGGCGGGCTCGCCGACCCGCGAGTCCTTCCTGACGGAATTGACGCTCGATCCGCCCGATGCCACCAGCGGCGAGGCCCGCGCTCCGCTCCTCGATGAGGACTATGTGGTCCTTTCCACCATCCATTCCGCCAAAGGCCAGGAATGGACCGTGGTGTTCGTCCTCAATACGGTCGATGGCTGCATCCCGTCCGATCTGGCAACCGGATCAACACCGCAGATCGAAGAAGAGCGGCGGTTGTTGTATGTCGCCATGACCCGTGCCAAGGATCAGCTTCATCTCATGCAGCCGCAGCGCTTCTTCACCCATAACCAGCGCAGCCTCGGCGACCGCCACGTTTACGCCCAGCGTACGCGCTTCATTCCCGATGCGATCACCACGTACTTCGCAAATCGCACGTGGCCACCTTCGATAGCCCGAGAAGTAAAGACCGCCCCGGCCCGCAAACCCGTGGACCTGCAGGCGCGCATGCGGCGGATGTGGACTTAGGCATCCCCCGGCAAACCGGGCGACCCGATTTGCAACAGATGCAGGTGCGAGATGAAACAAGGCAGCGCCGTGCTGGATCAAGAATTTTGTCTTGAGGAGGCGACGATCGATGAGCTGCACGACGCCATAATTCTGGGACGAACGACTTGCGTCTCGGTGGTCCGGCATTACCTCGATCGCGTGCGGGCATTCAATGGGGTCGCAAGCATGCTGGTGACCGAGGACGGCGGGACTATTGTGTCCGTAGCCGGCGCAGTGCGGGGTGGAACGAGGCTCGCTTTCCCGACCCATTCGATCAAGGCGTCCGAGATTTTGCCCGATCTCGATAAATACAAGGGGGCGCCGTTGGAATACGGCCGCATGGAAGCGACTGCCTCCGATCCGAGCGTGCACCAGCAGTTTGGCATGATCGTTGGTATCCCCAAGGGAGGCCAGCTCAACGCGCTTGCCACTATCAACATACGTGGTGAGCGGTCGGTGACCTGCCGCGGCGATTTCGACCGCCATCCGTCACTGGGTCCGCTCCCTCCCGGTGCACCGCCAGTCTGTGAGTATTTCCGGCACCTGCCCGACGCACTCGAGCGCGCTGCCGAGCTCGATGCCACCTATGGGCGCAAGCCAGATCTCGAAAAGATGCCGATGTATGGCGTGGTCTTCTCGTTCAAAGACCCGTTCGACACAAAGGACATGCGTTCCACAGCTGGCGGCGATGCCGCCTACGACATTGATTTTCCGGCGCGCGATCACGGGCTGGTCGATCAGCTCCGCAAGAAGGGCGCGATCATCTTCGCGAAGGCCGTCAATACTGAGTATAACGGTCGCGCCGGCGATCCGGGCGGCCCGCATCAGCCGGACAAGGTCCTGCCATCGGTACTGGGCTATCAGCGCAGCACCTGGGCCGGCAATCCGGCGAACCCGTATGATACCCGGCGCGCCGCCTCATTGGGATCGAGCTCGGGTTCGGCCGTCTCGGTCAGCACCAATCTCGTGATGGCGAGCCTCGGCGAGGAGACCCGTGCCTCCTGTCGCGGGCCTTCCAACCACAATGCGATCGCGCTGATCCTGCCGCACAAATCGATGATCGGATTCGGTGGCGGTGCGCTCGGTGCCGACATCTATTGCGATCGGACAGGAATTCACTGCCGCACCATCGCCGACTGCGCGAAGGTGCTCGATGCGTTGAAGGATCCGGTCGAGGGCTACTACGATCCACGCGATATCTTCACCACCGTGCCGCGCTCCTCGGTATTGAGCACGTCCTATGCGAGTCATGCGACGGGGAAAGGTTTAGCCGGTGAACTGCGGGGCATGCGGCTTGGCGTGATCCGTGAGTCGATGATCGTGCCGCCGGGTTCGATGACCGAGGTGCCGATCATCACCGCGGCAGGAAGGGAAATAAAATCCGTTCTTGGCGACCATCTGGGAGCAACGCTGGTTGAATCCACGGATCCTTCGTGGACACCCGATCCCGATCTCGAATCAATGAGAACTGATTTCCGCCGCGCGCTCGCCCGGCTGGTGCCGGTGTTCATGCCCGATCTGTTGTTTCGGCTGGATAGGGATGGAAAGCCGCTGTTCGAGGAATTCGCGGCTGCCATCCTCCCCACCGAATTCGCGCCGGGAGTGGTGTTTGGTTCCGGAAACATGAAACCCATCGACTACCTAGTCGAACTGGCGGAAGGCCGTATTTCGCCGCCCCGGAAACTCGACCTTGCCACCGTCCAGCAGCAGGAGATGGCGATGGCGTTCCGCTTCCATGTTCACCAGTATTTGACTCGACGCTGTGCGGACTGGAAAGAGCGCGGCTTCACAGAGACGCTCACCACTTTTGCCTCACTTAATGCCCGCTCGAAGTTTTGGGGTGATGATCAGCGCGCAGCCTTTAAGAATTGGGAGCAAGTTGCCGATCCTCGCAATCCGTTGGGCGGGCGCCAGGGCGTGGACGAACGCATCATGCTGCGCGCGTTGCTGCGCCGTGTAGACATGATGGTGATCTTGGAGAACAAGCTTGACGCGCTGGTGCGCCTGCATACGCCATGGCCCCCGGGTCTGATCGGCCATCCTCACCAATATGATATTTCGAGCAATCTGACGCCGGAGTCGCTCAGCGGACCAAATGCCGGTCTTACTGAAGTGCTGATCCCTGCAGGGTATGTGACCACGGTGTACGATCCGCTATTCGTCCTCAACGCCGACGCGACGCGCTATATTTCAAGGCCATCGCATACCCCCACCACCGTCCCCGAGCCCGGACTGCCATTCTCGCTTGTCATGCGCGTTGAACCGGGCAAGGAGGATGTCTTGCTTAGGATCGCGTCGGCGTATGAGGCGGCATCCCGGCGACGAATTCCACCTCCCGATTTCGGCCGGCTCCCCGCCCGGTCAGAGCCTGGGTGATCGCGCCGACGTCGAACGTGTCCGGCAGAGATTCTTTGCCCTGCCGCCCTGCAACGTCATGGCAGTCAGAGCGGCGCCTTATCAGCAGGCCGGTTCAGGCCAGAAGGGCGCCACGCGACCGTCTGCACGGGTGGTCGTTTGCTCGACTTTGCCAGTTCGTGAGTTCCGAGGGGACGTTTGAAGGCATGCTCGCCCGGCGCGCCCCCGCAAGGCGCTCATTCGATGTGAACAAAAGATTGCCGTTTCCTGTCTCGCCACGGGAACTATTTTGCGTATCCGTCATCTATGTACGCGATCGTCGCGAGCACCCCAGTACCGCCTGGTATCGTCCGTTGGAGATCATCATGGGAACAGCGCAAAATAGCCCGGCCGGTCCCGACCTCGCGCAGGGCGTTCCGGTCGATCGCCTTTCCGATGGGCGTATGGTGGCGGGGCATGTCGGCGAAGAACCAGTGCTCCTGGTGCGGCGCGGCGACGATTTCTTCGCAGTCGGCGCCACCTGTACGCATTACGGCGGTCCGCTCGCGGAGGGGCTAGTGGTCGGCGACACCGTACGGTGTCCCTGGCATCACGCCTGTTTCAGCCTCCGGACCGGAGAAGCACTACACGCTCCAGCATTCAGTCCGTTGGCATGCTGGAAAGTTGAGCGGCGCGAGGACAGGATCTTCGTGCAGGACAGACGGCGGCCGTTAGAGACTCTGCGAACGGCAGCTGCGGCGCGTGCTGGATCGCCGTCCAAAATCGTCATCGTAGGCGGCGGAGCGGCAGGCTTCGCGGCGGCCGAGAAGCTGCGTCGCGAGCGATACGAGGGAGACCTCGTCATGGTCAGCAGCGAGGACGTGCCGCCCGTCGATCGGCCCAATCTCTCGAAGGATTACCTCGCCGGAAAAGCGCCGCAGGAATGGGTCCCGCTGCGGCCCGACAGCTTCTATTCCGAAAATGGCATCGATCTACGGCTGCGCACGAACGCCACCGGCATCGACGTGCGCGCGCGCGAACTCGTGCTCGAAGACGGGACGAGGGTAACATACGACCGGCTGCTGCTCGCAACCGGTGCCGAGCCCGTTCGGTTGTCGGTCCCCGGGGCGGAGCTCCAGCATGTGCGCACGTTGCGTTCGCTCGCCGACTGCCGTGCGATCATCGAACGGGCCGCGGCGGCGCGGCGGACCGTGGTGCTGGGCGCGAGCTTCATCGGGCTTGAAGTGGCGGCTGCCCTCCGCGCGCGCGATATCGACGTGCACGTGGTGGCTCCGGGAAAGCGACCCATGGAGCGCGTCCTCGGCCCGCAGATGGGCGATTTCGTGCGTTCCCTGCATGAAGAGCATGGCGTGGTCTTCCACCTCGGCGAAACCGCGAGGGACATCGATGACAAACGCGTCGCCCTAAGCGGGGGAGCCACGCTTAGTGCTGACCTCGTGGTTGCCGGCCTCGGCGTGCGCCCGCGGATTGCACTCGCCGAGCACGCAGGCCTCGCGCTCGACCGCGGCGTGGTGGTCGATGATTATCTCGAAACAAGCGCGCCGGGTATCTTTGCGGCGGGCGATATAGCGCGCTGGCCCGATCCGCACACGGGCATAAAAATTCGCGTCGAGCATTGGGTCGTCGCGGAGCGGCAGGGCCAGGCCGCGGCGCTCAACATGCTTGGATATCGGCGCAAGTTCGCGGCCGTGCCGTTCTTCTGGAGCCAGCATTATGACGTGCCGATCAACTATGTCGG
>JASHYD010000940.1 GCA_030043175.1 Xanthobacteraceae bacterium
ACATGAGATCTTCCATTAGATCGAATTTAGTAACCTGGACAAGAAAAGACGGTGCTCATGTGGCCGCAGGCGCCCCAAACTTCGTCCGTGGGTGCGATTCTCACGATTGGGGCCTGAGACCGCACATCCGAAAGTGTATAGCTGCGGGCCGTCGCTTGGCCGACGTCCTTCGCGAAGGCGCCAGCTGGGGCGACACATGCCGTCAAGAGCGCAATAACGGTCACGATTTTGATTTTCGCGGTCATGATAACTCTCCTGGTTGGATAAGACGTCGCGCGTGAGGTTCGGGGTCGACCCGAGCTGTCTTGGGGTATTCAGGGGTCAACCGACACGGCTAAAATGGTCCTGGAAGGTGGAAAGACTATTCTGGTAATTTCGAAAACGTCATTCGATAGGGCCAAATAACGAAGGTGAGAGGTTGGGCGTGACACCAATGCATCGACCGAATTCACGCCAGGGGGCGACGTTGGCAACGCCCCAATGCCGATGAACTCGCTCTCGAATCCCCGTCGTCACATTACAGAAATTAATGTGCACACAGTGATCAAGGCGGCTCTGGGAGCCTGCGATGACCATCATGTCGGCGGGCCGACCCAGAGCAAACCGGCACCCGCACGGGCGATCCATCTCTCGATACATCGGATGCGATTGCAACGAGTTTGGGCAATGCAGGCGGCGTTGGGCTGTCCGGTATTTTGTCGAGGTCAAATAGATAAGCCACCAGTGTGTTGAGATCGTCGTGCTCATGTGTCGGTTGAGAAACGAACGACCTCCAACATCCGGTTGGCCATCGCACCCTGGTCCGAGATGCCCGATTTACGGAAAGAACCAGCGGATCGAAGCCTATTTGCGTCAAGCCCGCCTTTGTAATGCCCCGCGCGACAGTCCCTCACGCCGGGCGCCCTTCGGGTCAGCGCCTTGCCGCATGCCGATCGTCAGATTCCGCGGTGAATGGCATTCGCCGCACTGGGCGAGCCCATCGGTCAGATAACAGGCCGCGGTTCCAAGTTTCCGAGCAACCGTCGTAGGGCTTGATGGAATCGCCCGGACGGTATGCCTGCCTGAGATCATCCCTACCAGCGATGCCCTGCGCCTCCTATCGCGCATGACGCCGGCCGGTGCGGCGCGATGAATTCAGCACGGGTCCAAGTGCCGATGCCGTTGTCTTTGTCTATTGAAATATTGGTCATGCGCCCAGCGCCGGCGGCATCATGCCCCCTCTCAAATCGGTCATGATCTATAGCGAACCAGAAACGATGCAGCAAAAGAGATAAGCGCGAACGCGGCCAGAACCAGTCCGATCGCGCGCATTTTTCGAGTGGTGCATCAACCGGTAGCTGCGGAGGGCACTCCGCTCATACGGCACCACTGTTCGATTCTGCTCGCTCCGGCCTCGAAGATGGTAATTTTGTAGCGGCCCGCCGGCCAATCATCACGCTTTTGAGAAGTGGATCATCTGGCTATGACCGGCAAAATTGCTGGAAATGGCGGGCGCCAGCGAGAATACGGCCAGCGCCAGCCGGACCGGGCGCACGTGATAACGGAAAATCAATAGCATTCCTCCGCCCAACTCGCGACGCTTACGGCCACCACGAACGCGAGTGGCGGGCACGAAAGTCCGACCCCGCTGATCATCGCCCGTCGTCGCACGACCATAGGCCGCGAGTTTTCCTAGGCGGCTCATGGCGAAACGGCAGACCAATTAACACGGCCGATAAAACGGCGGTAGCGAGAGTTCATCGTTCCTTGCTGACGAGTGGACTTCGAGCAGTGACGACGCATGTCAGCTTGTTTGCGGTTGCCGGCCCTGACAGCGGGCGCACTGCAGCTCGTTTTCGGTGCACTGACGGGAGCCATCGCCTCCCGCAATGGTAGTGGCACCATACGCGAGCCGCCGGTGATCTCGTTTTGCCCGGCATGGCCGTAATCGAGGCCGAGTGAGATCGGCACAGCGTCCTCGGGCGGTCGCCGTGCCACGTGCTCGCCGGAAGAAAAAGTGATGGCCTGACTGCCCGCAGAGATATGGACGGACCTATGAATAGAAATAGAAACTATCGAAATAACTCGTTTCCAGATTGGTGTTTGAAGCTGCGGGATCTCGAAGGCTTGGCGATCTACGCTAAGGCCGCAGAGGCCGGCTCGTTCGCGAGACCTCGCCGGGCACATGCAGCCGGAGCCAACCAAGGAATGGGCCATTGCGAAGAAGGCGATCAAAGGTGAATCGAGGCCCGCTTTCGAGACCAATCGTTTAACAATGGTCGATCTGGACTCATTTCACGCGCCAATCGCCGTGCGGTTTTCCGGTCTTCCGCGCGCCGCGGGCTCGTCACGGCGCTCGACAGATATCGGGCGGCGCTCGCCTCACTCGGCGCGGTGGATGCTGGGGATGACGGCTGACTTGCCGGTCGCGGCGAAACGCATTATCTGACTGGCCCAAGCTACTCTGCCCGATGCCGAGTGGGCCGCAAGTTTTATGGATTTTTCGAATGAGGGGAACTCAATTTGCTGAGCTAAGCGCGTTCGTCGCGGTCGCAGAGCACCGCAATTTTACGAGGGCTGCAGCACAATTGGGAGTTTCGCCTTCGACGCTGAGCCAAGCGATCCGCGCATTTGAGGAGCGGCTTGGCGTTCGCCTGCTCAACCGCACGACCCGGAGCGTGGCGTTGACCGAGGTTGGTGAACGCTTGCTGCTAGACGCACAACCTGTCCTTGATGGCGTCGACAGGGCCATTGGGGCTGTCAACTCTTTTCGCGAGAAGCCGATCGGTACCCTGCGGCTCAGCGCGTCCCGGCCGGCCGCTGTGACGTTTGTGAGTCCTTTATTGCCACAATTCCTCGCGAAATTTCCGGAAATCAAGCTCGAAATGACGGCCGACGATACCCATAGCGATATCGTGAGCGGTCGGTTCGACGCCGGCATTCGGATCGGCGAACGCATCGCAAAAGACATGATTGCGGTCCGGCTGATCGATGAATTCCAGGTGTTGGCCGTCGCGTCCCCCGACTATCTCGCACGGCATCCGATTGCGCTAACGCCGGAGGACCTACATGGGCATAACTGCGTGCGGCTGCGTTGGGATTGGGACGGCTCCATTCAGCCCTGGATTTTTGAGAAGAGTGGCCGGCGGATGGAGGTACCGGCCGACGGTTCGCTCGTATTAAACGACTTGCATCTTGTGGTGAACGCGGTGCTGAATGGTATCGGCGTCGGCTATATCGCCGAACCGCTGATCACCTCCCATATCGCTGATAGAAAGCTGGTCCCGCTACTTGGTGATTGGCGCGGACATCTATCAGGGGTCTTCCTCTATTATTCGAGCCGCCGTCAGATGCCCGGCCCGCTGCGCGCATTCATTGACTTTATGCGCGCAGAATTGGAGTTGTTTGATGGCGCTCGCATCAACGCCCAAGGCCGAACGCAGATCTCGTCCGCCGCAATATGACAGACTCTTGGCAGAGTGCTACCGAATCGCTTTCATCTCACGGCGACGATATTTTCCCGATGATTGCCGCCCTGAGGCTTCAGTAGCGGTTGGCCCGTCGGCCGTGGGCAATGCGCAAGGCCATCGAGATCGATAGCAATGAATTCCTGATGCGCTGGCGGCAAACCCACGCGTTCTAAGCAACCTGTTAACTCAGAGACATACGGACGGGTCGGCCCTGCGAAACTCGTCACGCGGTGCTATTCGACCATATGAGCACGCGACACGATCGTTGCGGGAAGAACGATTCCCAGCGCCCACGCGGCCTTCGCGTTGACGACAAGTTCAGGATCGCCCCCAGGCTCGATCGGTAAGTCGCGAGGTTTCGCTCCCATCAGGATTTTGTCGACATAGTCTGCGGCGCGCCGATAAAGAGCCGACAGGCTCGCGCCATAGGAGACGAGGCCACCGGCGTCGACAAAATCCCGAAAGGTGTAGATGGCGGGCAAGCGATGCGTAGCTGCCAATTGAATGACAAGACGTTGATTGGTCTGAATCAGAGTGTCGCTGCCGACCAGCAGCGCGCCGACATCCCAAGAACGAGCCAGATCAAACGATCTTTCGATGTCGGCTGCCACACGTATATCGAGGACGCGCGGCTCGATCCCCAACGACCGCGCGGCGGCTTCGACCTCCTGCCATTCTGCCTGGCGCGATGGATTGGACAAGTTGGTGACGGCCGCTACCCGCGAGGTATCCGTTAGCATTTCCATAAGAATTTCGAGCCGCTTGCGCTCCGCGCCGCGAGCCGAAGCGCCAAACCCCGTCATGTTTAGCGCTGGGCGATTGCGGCTGCGGGCAATCGCGAGAGGATCGCCAGCGGCAGCCATCACGAGAGGTATGGTCTCGGTGGCAGAGCGCGCGGCTAGCGCTGCGGGCGTTCCCCGCGTCACGATGACGTCGACTTGCAGGCTTGCCAATTCACTCGCCAGTTCCGCGAAACTCGCGTTGCGGCCACTCGCTGAGCGATATTCGAAGGTGAGGTTCTGCCCCTCGGCGTACCCGCGCTCGCGAAGGAGTTGGTAAAAGGCCGCAAAATTGACGTTACGCTCGCGCGGGGCTGTGTCCAGGAACCCGACACGATAGCGTCGGACGGGCGAGTCGGCCGACGCGGCCCTCGGCTGAGCAAGAAAGCCTGCTATTCCCGCTATGAAAGTGCGTCGCCTCATGCGCACATCCCGGATGAAAGTTGGCCCCAAAGCTGTCAAACAAGGGCAAAGAGATTGAGCGCAGATATTATCGAATGGAAGTCGTTCTGACGAGCTCTCGGAGCCGTCAAGAACGGTGCCGGTTGCTGGCCCGGTCGGCTCCGCTCGGGACCTGCTCGCCCGATGGACGCCGGCTACAGGGCTACGTGCCACGTCGGCTGGCTGCTCAAATAAGATGGAATTCAGGCCTGACGGCAGAATTCAATCCTTGCCTCACCTGGTTGCGCATCCGCACGCTTCGCGTGCTGCCATCATTGATGACGGGCTGGGTCTGAGCCTCGGCCTCCGAAACATCAAATTGATGGAAAAAACTGACTTGACTGGTACCATCAAGTACCATATTTGAGACGTTCGGTACTGCTAAGTACCACCGCACCCGCAGCATAGTGCTGCCCGTGCCACGGACAGGGAGGAATTTATGATCAAGGGCTGCAATCGCGTGATCGCCGCCACCATCGGCGCTGTCACGTACGTTGCGTCGTCTACTCTATCCTTTGCTGAAGGACCTCTGCCTGGCCAGCCAGGATTTGGAAAACTTCTCGTCGAGGCCGCCCAATCATCGCCAGGCTGTCTTGGCGTCAAGCTAGGGCGGACCGAGAACGGCACGAGCGTGATCTTCGCGTGGTTCGAGAGCAAGCAGGCGCTCGTCGCGTGGTACAAATCGGACTTCCATCAATGGGCGATGAAGACGGCGTTCCCGAATCAAACTTTCGACCGCGAGCCACTGCCCGATGTGCCAGAGAACAGCGGGCCAATTCTCGCCCTTGTCACGTTGAAACTGGCCGATGCTCCACTGCAAGGCTCACCCATTCCGATCGAGACGATCGGGATCGAACTCTACACGCCCCTGCCGGACGGCATCGCCGTCGGCGGGCGGTTCGCACCTCAATCCGTCAGCGTTCCTGGGCTGCGGCAAATCGATGTAAGGACGGCTGTGGGCAAGCGCGGTGAAGAGGTGCCAAGATGATTCGGAATTTGATTGTCGCCGCGAGCTTGTACATCATCGGGCTGAGTGTTGCGGGGGCCGCAGATCTCAAGGTCACCGTGAACGGCATCCGAAACGCGAGCGGTTCGGTTTCGGCCGGCATATATGACAGCGCGAGCAGCTTTCCAAAGCCGGCGGAGGCTGTTGTCGTATTCCGGATCAAAGCGAGGCAGGGAAGTGTCGGGTTCACCGTTAACGGTTTGGCACCTGGACATTATGCAGTCGTCGCTTATCACGATGAAAACGACAATGGGCGGCTTGATTTTGACCCGACCGGAGCTCCGGCGGAAGGCTACGGCGTGTCCAACGGTGCGCGCAATCCACAAGCGCCGCCCGAGTTTGCAAGGGCTGCCGTTGAGCTTGGGAACCAAAACGAAGCCGTCACCATAGAGATCGCCTACTGATCGCACCCTACCGCGGAAGCGAAACCCGCTTCCGCTTGGGCGCTGGCAGCTCAGAATCCGTTGAACGAATGTGTCACATTA
>JASHYD010000941.1 GCA_030043175.1 Xanthobacteraceae bacterium
ACATCATTGACCTCCCATGGCAAGGTCGCTGGGCCAGGGACGTGCACCGCATTCGACGGGGCTAGCAGATTCGGCACCAGAAGGGGGTTGTAGGGATCGAGCATGCTCGCGCCGTCGACAATGACGGAGTATCCATAGTAATCGGGGGGCAGCGGTGCTGTCGTTACGCTCCAAAGGCCCGTGTCGTCCTTCCGCATGGCGATCGGCTCGGTGCCTTCCCGCGCCAGCTTCACGTCCTGCGCGTTTGGGGCGCGAAAGCGAAACGTGATGCTGTCGTCGGGATGGACTTCCGGCGTGGTCAGCCACGCTGGCGCCTGCCGAGGCGGATCGGCCGCTGGCATTGCCTGTTGCGCTGTAGCCAGACAGAGAAAGAACAGGAACGCGGCGCGGATCGGGCGAACCTTCATAGAAAAACGATAGAACATGGAGCCAAACAGTCAAGCAGCGTGGACTGCGAGCGGGTATGTTTCACGTGGCGAGGTTATCCGCGCGGCGTTGCGCGCACTAAAACAGATGCGCTGGCGCAGAGCGCATGGGCGCCTCACGTCCGCGGATCGCAAGCGTCGCGACCAAATCCTGCTGCCCACAGGAGATCGCTGCCATTTGGATTTAGCGGTTTCTCGCTGAGTTCTCCTCAGTTGCTTTTCGAGCGCTTTGCTGTTGCGACAAGCGCCAGCTTGTCCTCTGGTTTGCTCGCGATGGCGGGACGGGCGCTGGTGCATGAGAGAGCGAAGCTGGTGCAGCACCACCCTGGAGCAGCAGGAAGTCGAACGGATCGTCTCGGAATAGGGTCGCTTCGGCCGATTTCCCCGCAAAAGGCGCTCTATGCGGGCGCGGGATGCAGAGAAAAATTGAGCGTCAGTTCGCAGCTCTCCTGAAAACCTCCGCAGATAATTACTGCAGAGGGGTATCCCTCGTCGAGTATCAGTGGAAAAAGCCGAGCTAGTCTCGGTGGACGCTTTCGTGCGCCACAATGGGTCTAGCATAGTCGGAGGGCACCCAGGATCGACCGCCGATCGTTGACAGGATTTAGGGCAGCTGCCGGCTCATCCGAATGGAAGGCGGGAGCCCGCGCGGCAGATGGGAGCGATAAGGCTCTGTTCTGGCCTCCAGAGATCCCAGACAAGAGAACTGCGATCGCCTCCGGTGCGTCGACGATCGCAGCTTCCTTGGTTCCTGGGATCGTTCATGACGGATACCGGTTAGTCGATGCAACGCGTCGCATCATCGCGATTGATCGGGGCGCAAAAGCCGCAGGCCTTGTATTGTACGACTGCGGCCAAGCGAGATTGCGGCTCAACCAACGTCTTGCTGAGGTCTGATCATGGACTGGCTGATCCACAACTCGACCGCTGACATTCATGGGCCGGCGTTTCTTATAGTCTACATCGAGATCGCTGTTGGCATCGTCCTGTTGGCATACGCTGTAGTTCCCTTGTGTGACAAGACCCGCTTGCGTGCGCCGCCACCGGTTCCCAGTACATTCGATCCCTACGAGCTGTCCTATCTGTGGGGAGGGAAAAATGCAGTCATTCGCACAGCGCTGTATTCCCTCCATCAACTCAGTCTGGTGGACCCCACCCCAAGGGCGTGGTTCAGAGACAGCAAGCTCGTCGTGAAGGCTGACTTGGCGGACGGCAAGGCGTTGAGCGGACTGGAGGAGCGCGTTCTTCGATCGCTAAGGTCGCTCGGCTCGCCGGTCAAGGTGTCGGATCTATTCAAGAGCGACGCACTGGGAGCGGACGTCGAGGCGCTTTGCGAGCCGTTTCGAAACAAGCTGGAGTCCGACGAACTACTGTTTCGTCCCGATACTTCCAGACTTGGGGCAATGCTGATTGTGTTCGCGGCGACTGCCGTTCTGGTTCTGCTTTCCCTCTGGAGGATTGCAACGGCCGAGGGGCGACCAGTCGGCTTTCTGTTCTGGCTGACGGTCTTTGCGGTCCTCATCCTGTGGAAGGTGGTCTGGCCCCACGTCACAACGCGCATCACCGCGCGCGGCAAGGCTTATCTCAAGCAGCTCCAGCTTGCGTATGAGAACCTGCGGCAACCCGCAGGGCGCGGGACCGAGACATCGTCACAGCCTGATCTGGCTGGGGTCGCTCTGGTAGCCCTGTTTGGCATCGGGATCCTGAGCGGAACGGCGGATGACGCATTCGCCCGTCTCTTTACCCGTGCATCCAGAAGCGCCGGCTGTGGCGGAGGCACGGGATGCGGCGGCGGGGGTTGCGGAGGGAGCGGTGGTGGTGGTGGAGGAGGCGGCTGTGGTGGCGGCGGCTGCAGCGGGTGACGTGCTGGGCGAGCTTTGCTCCGAGATCGCCCCACTTGAGAGCACCGCACGTGAGGGCCCCGCACTTGGGGTCGGGCTTGGCTTCCGCCCGTCGTTCCGGGCGGACCTGTTCCGCCAGCGCGATCAGGTGGATTTCCTTGAGATAACCGCCGATCACTATTTCAAGGCGCCGCCTAAGAAGCTCGCTGAGCTCGACCTGCTCGCGGCCCATTTCCCGTTGATCCCACACGGGCTCGATCTTTCACTCGGCAGCGCCGAAGGCGTCGATGCGGCATATGTCGAGCTGTTTGCGGCGCTCGTGGCGCGGGTGTCGCCGCCATGGTGGAGCGAGCACCTCGCGTTCACCCGCGCCGGCGGCGTTTCGATCGGGCACCTGGCGGCGCTGCCGTTCACGCGAGAAGCCGTTGATGCGGTGGTACGCAATGTCGAAACGGTCCGCCGCGCGATCGATGTCCCGCTGATTCTCGAGAACATCACGGTGTCGGTTCAGGTGCCGGGCAACGAGATGGATGAGCCGGCATTCCTGACGGAAGTGCTGCGACACACCGGATGCGGCTGGCTCTGCGATGTAACCAACCTGTACACGAATGCCGTCAATCACGGCTCCGACCTCGAGGGCGAGCTCGACCGCTGGCCGTGGGACCGGGTCGTGCAGATGCACGTGGCGGGCGGCCACCGGCGAGACGGCATCCTGATTGACAGCCACGCCTTTCCGACCTCCCCCGAGGTCTGGCACATTCTCGATGAAGCCGTGGCCCGGTCGCCCGTAAAGGGAATCATCCTTGAGCGAGACGAGAACCTGCCGCCGTTCGGCGACCTGCTGGACGAGCTTGAACGGGCTCGCGCGATCGGGACAAAGCACGGCCGATGGCGCTAGCTGACGTCCAAGCGGTGGTGGCGCGCCTGTTCACCGAGGCGCCGTTCCGCGCCTCCTTCTTCGATAACCCGGTGGCGGTCGGGCGCGCGAGCGGCCTCGATCCGGCCGAGGCGCAGGCGCTTTCGGAGCTGTCCCGCAGCGAGGTCGATGGTTTCGCCGCCACGCTCAGGCGCAAACGCGTCGCCGACGTCCGAAGCGTGCTGCCGCTGACCGCGCGCGCGCTGGGCGCTGCGTTTGGCGATCTTGCAAGGCCGGCCGTGGCGAGTGCCGCCGGTCCGGGACGCCATCGAGACGACGCCCGCGCCGTCGTCGAGCGCCTGCGCGGCCTGGCGCGCTGCTATCGGCTGGAGCCGCCCTGGGCCGCCGACCTGGCCGGCTACGAGGCGACGTTCGGCGTGGCGCAGCGCCGCCAGGCCTGCCTCCTGGTCCGCCGTTTCCGTTTCCCGGTCGCGGCGCTCGCCGTCGCAATCCTCGGCGGCGCGCCAATCACCGACGTCGAGCCGTGCATGACGGTCGCAATCTGGGTGAGATGGCCCGGCAGGCATGGCGTCTTTCACCGCGCTTGGACAGGATGTCTGCGTCGCGCTGAGTGGAGCCAAGCAGGATCCGGCAATGGCCCGGGTTGATCCCATTGGCCAGGTCAGGACTAGCTCCGGTTGCATGTGGCGCGACCGTATTTCGTCTGCAATCGAGCCTGCCGCTGCGGACGTTGCTCGAGGGCCCACTATCACCGACTTGGCCGAATGACACGGCTGCGATCAGGCGCAGAAAAGCCCGCGTAGGCGGCTGGACCGCTTTACTTCTTGATTTCCCTCCACGCTTCTAGCAAGCGGAAAATCTCCTGCTGCCCAGCTCGAAGATCAACGGAACGCTCAGCTCGCCGGCCGTCCAGGCCGAAGACTGGCATCCGGCCTCTCCGAGTTCTGCTTGGCGACGCGAACGACCTGGCCGGCCGTCAGCGACTCGGGCGGGCTGTCGATGACAGCGGCATCCGGCGAGAGGCCTGACAGGACTTCGACCTCGCGGCCGAGATTACGGCCGAGCTGGACTCTGGAGAAGCTCACCCTGCCGTCAGGCGTGAGCGATGCCACTTCGATGCCCCGCGGTCCGAAGTAGAGCGCCGTGGCTGGAATGTGCAGGACCTGTCCTTTGGACTCGAGATGAAAATGAACTTCCGTGAAAGAGCCGGGCCAGAGCTTGCCTTCAGCATTATCCGCCTGCAATTCGATCAATGCCGAGCGGGATTCCGGTGTAACCGAATTGGACGTTGTCGTGAGCTCGGCGGGGAAAGCCTCGTCAGGATATTGCGGCAGCACCAGGGATGCAGTGAGCCCGGGCTTTAATCCGGCAAGGAATGCCTGCGGAACATTAATGTAAACGCGGACCCGGTGAATATCGGAAACCGTGAAGAGTGGTCTTCCCGAGTTGCCCCCCGCGGTCACCAGTTGACCGATGTCGATACCGCGCGAGGTGACGACTCCGTCGAACGGCGCGACCAGCTGATTGAAAGACTGTAGCGATTCCAACCTGGCCACGTTGGCTTGTGCGGCCTGCACCGCTGCGGTCTTGGCTTGAAGGTCACCCAATTTCTCGTCTTTGGCCTGCTGCGAAACGATATCGCGCAGCGCCAGCGTCCGCCATCGCTCGGCGGTGACATTCGAAAGCCTTTCGTTTGCGTGCGCGGTCTCAAGATCAGCCCTCGCCTGGGCAAGCTGCTGATCGAGATCGGGCGTGTCGATCACCGCCAGGACCTCACCCTGTTTCACATGGGCGCCGATATCCTGGTGCCATTCCCTCACATAGCCGCTGGCACGTGCAAAGATCGATCCGGTATAAAAGGCTTCGATATTTCCAGGCAGGACGAGCTCGTCCTGTCCCGGCGCCCGCGTTGGCGAGATGACGGCGACATTGGGGATCGCCTGCTCATCGGTCCACCGCGCAACCTCCTGCACGCTACTCGCGCGGTTCGAGATCCCGACGGTCGCGATCGCCGCTGCCACGACCGCGATGATGCTGCCGGTAACCACAACACGGCGAGCGCTTGGCGTTTTCGTATCGTCCACAGTCGGATGTTTTTCGGTCATGTGGGTTTCACTTCAAGGTGGCGGCAAGTGCGGTTAGGCTGCGTTGACTTTGCTTTCATCACGCCGATGAAAAATGCTGAACAATGTCGGCACGAAGAACAGTGTCGCAAAGGTTGCAAACACGAGGCCGCCGATAACGGCGCGGCCGAGCGGCGCGTTCTGGCCCGACTCGACCGCCATCGGCACCATACCGATGATCATCGCCAGCGCGGTCATCATCACCGGCCTCAGCCGTGTGCGTCCCGCTTCGACGGCCGAACTGACGGCATCTGCGCCTGCGGCGAGGCGCTCGCGGGCAAAGCTGATGACGAGGATACTGTTGGCGGTCGCAACCCCCATACACATGATTGCACCCGTCAACGCCGGCACCGACAACGTCGTCGCGGTCACGAACAGCATCCAGATGATGCCGGCAAGCGCCGTCGGCAAAGCCATGATGATGATGAAAGGATCAAGCCAGGACTGGAAATTGACGACGATCAGCAGGTAGATGAGAACGATCGCGAAAGCCAGACCGAAGAAAAGCTGGCTGTAAGCCTGGTCCATGGTCGCCACCTGGCCACGCATGACCGCCCGCACACCTTTCCCCCATTCCGGACGGGACTTGTCAAGAATCTGCTGGATTTCCCCGGTGACCCCACCGAGATCGCGTCCCTGGGTCGTCGCGTAGATGTCAATCGCCGGCCGGATATTATAATGCGTAACGACGGCGCTCTCGGGTCCGGGCGTCACCATCGCCAGGCCGCCGAGCAACTGGGGCGCCCTGCCTGTCGTTGTCACCGGCATGGTCTTCAACCCGTCCAGGGTGTCGATACGGTACTGTGGCGTCTGCACCGACACCGGGTAGGACACGCCGTTCTGTGGGTTCAGCCAGTATGTAGGCGTGGTCTGGCTGCTGCCGGCCAGCGTGTTCTGCATCGTCGCGGCAGCGTCGTGTTCGGTGAGGCCGACCATCCCGGCGAACATGCGGTTGAATTCAACATTCAACGCGGGTCCCTGGAAAACCTGCTGGATGCGGGGATCGGCAATGCCCGGCACGTGGCTGATCTTGGCCAGCAGGGTCGCGGCGAGCTCTCGGTTCTCCACCATGTCGGGGCCGCTGATCGCGACGTCGATGGGCGCCGGCGCACCGAAATTGAGGATCTGGCTGACCATGTCGGGCGGCAGGAAGGAAAAGGTCGCGCCGGGAAATTTGTGCGGCAGCACTTCCCGCAAGGTCTTTATATATTCGGCGACCGGAAGCTCGGTCGCGTTGTCGAGCGAAAGGAGAATATCCGCATCGAGGACGCCGATGGTTCCCGAATTGCTGTAGGAGAAATTTATGCCGCTGAGCGGCAGGCCGATGTTGTCGACGCTGCTCAAAATCTTATCCGGCGGGATGACATTGCGTATCTCCGCCTCGACCTCGTCTGCGAGGCGCGTCACTTCTTCGATCCGTGTTCCCGGATGGGCGCGGACGTGAAGCCTGATCGCATCACCCGCGATGTCCGGGAAGAAATTCTCTCCGAGAAACGGCATCAGGGTGAAGGAGAGCAGCGGCAGCAGGACGAACACTGCGACCGCAATCCGCCGGTGCCCCAGGGCGAGGCGCAGCAGCCCGACATACGCCGCCCTCAACCGCTCAAACGCACGCTCGAAGCCTTGCTGAATACGTTCCGCACGACCGATCTTCCTCGCACCGCAGCCCTGCTCAGGACCTTGAACCTGGCGGCTCAGCAGGTAGTTGGCCATGGTCGGCACGAGCGTCCGCGACCACAGATACGAAGCCGTCATCGCGACGACGACCGCTTCCGCCAACGGCCGGAACAGGTACCCCGAGACGCCGCCGAGTCCGAACATCGGAACAAAAGCAATGCAAATGCACAGCAGCGAGAGAGTTGCGGCGACGACGATCTGCTCGGCACCATCAAGGATGGCGGTCTTGATCGGCTTGCCATGCTCCAGATGCCAGTTGATGTTTTCGATCGTGACTGTCGCCTCGTCCACGAGCATGCCCACGGCGAGGGCAAAACCGCCAAGGGTCATGACGTTGATCGTCTCACCCAGAGCCGACAGAACAGGCAGAGCGGCAAGGATCGACAATGGAATTGAAATCGAAATGATCAGCGTCGAGCGCCAGCTGCCGAGGAACAGCAGGATCATCAGGCCGGTTAATCCGGCCGCGATGACTCCCTCGCGAACGACCGAAAGGACCGATGCTTTCACGAAGCCCGACTGATCATTGACGATTTTGAGCTCCACCTCTGGCGGAAGCGTTTCCTGGATGCGCGGCAACAGCTCCTTGATCCCTGCAATGATGTCGAGCGTCGACGCAGTGCCGGTTTTAAGCACCGTCATCAGGACGCCCTTGCGTCCATCCAACTGAACGACATTGGTCTGCGGCGGACTCCCGTTATGGGCGTACGCCACGTCGCGCACATAAACCATCGCGCCGTTGACGGCCTTGATTGGCAGATCGTTGAAATCCGCTACCCTTTGCGGAGAACCGTTGAGATTGACGGTATATTCATACGCGCCGATTTTCTCGGTACCGGCCGGCGTAATCAGGTTCTGGACCGAGAGGGCGTTGACGACGTCCTGCGCCGAAAGTCCATATGACTGCAGCGCTCGTTGATCGAGATCGATCTGCACCTGACGGGGGGTGCCGCCATAAGGGGCGGGCAGCGCCGCGCCTGCCACATTCGTCAGCGGCGGCCTCACGAAGTTGCTTGCCAGGTCGTTCAATTCCGTCTGCGACGCCGTCGGGCTCGATAGCGCGAGCTGCAAGATCGGCACGCTCGATGCATTGAAAACC
>JASHYD010000942.1 GCA_030043175.1 Xanthobacteraceae bacterium
TCGCCTGGCTTGGGTAACGACATGGCGCTTCCTTGAACGGGCGGTGCCGGGGAGGTTATTCGGTTCACAGATGAGGCGAGTGCCTCAAAGGCGCAAGAGACCAACCGGCTCGTCACAATACCACCATTAGCATGAGGTCGCCCTACGGCCCGTCGCCTCAGGTCGAGGAACCTTGTTTCCCGGGTCAGCGATGCCCGACCATTTCGACGTTTTGTGGACGACGGGTTCGGGGCGTAACACGCAACAATTTTTGTGACCCCGTGTAGACTGCGCGTTGTGCCGGTCGTCAGGCCGTTAGTTCTCGCCTACATGATCGCCGCTAGAAACCACCGTAACATAACGATCGAGCTCAAGACGCGCCACCGCATCATCATCACCGACGCCGTCGGGCATCAGCACGACGCGTTGCCGGGCGGCGATGGCGAGGAAGGGGCGTGCAGGACCGGCGCTCAGCCCTCCTCCGCCAGTTCCGCCTCGGTGGGCGCAAACACGTATCTGGTGCTGCAGAATTCGCAGGTGACCGAGATGACGCCGTCCTGGATCATGTGATGGCGATCATCCTTGGAAAAGCTCTTAAGCATATTGGCCACGCTTTCACGCGAGCACGAGCACTTGGCTTCGACGCTCGAAGCCTTGAATACGCGGACCCCATGCTGATGGAAAAGTCGATAGAGCAAGCGCTCGCTCGATAGATCAGGATCGATCAGCTCGATGTCTTCGACGGTGGCGATGAGGCTCTGACCTTCGATCCACGCGTCGTCCGCCGGCATCACGTGGGCCGCGGTGCCCTCCGGGGCATCTCCGGGTTCAAGATCGGGCCTGCGCATGCGCTCGGCCTTCTTGGGCAGGAACTGTAACAGCATGCCGCCGGCACGCCAGCGGTGATTGGCACCGCCTGCGCTCGCCCGTAACTCCTCGGCCACGGCCAGTCGCACCCTCGTGGGAATCTGCTCGGAACGCCGGAAATACTCATGGGCCGCCTCCTCGAGGCTACCTCCGGTAAGGGCGACCAGACCCTGGTAGCGGCTCATGTCCGCCCCTTGATCGATCGTCATGGCAAGATGGCCGCGCCCCAAGAGATCGCCGACCGGCATGCGGGTTGTTTTTTCACCCAGGCCCGCAACAACGGCTTCATTGAACTGCGCGCAGGCCCGCACCGCGCCGGGGCGATAATCGACCACGATCATGCGCACCGGGCCATCGGTCTTGGTCTGCAGGATGAAACGACCATCGAACTTAAGGGAGGAGCCAAGCAGTACGGTTAACACAATCGCTTCGCCAAGCAGCTTGGATATCGGTGGCGGGTAGCCGTGGCGGCTGAGGATGTCGTCGAGCGCCGGCCCGAGGCGGACCACCCGGCCGCGCAGATCGAGAGCGGCAACTTCAAACGGAAGAATTGTGTCGTCGGCCGCGCGGTCAGCGGGTGCGCGCGAAGTGACCTCTGAAGGCATCACGGCTGACCTGTGTTGAGGCACCAGACCAGGATGCCTTTCTGGGCATGGAGGCGATTTTCGGCCTCGTCAAAAACGACGGATTGTGGCCCGTCGATGACATCCTCGGTGACTTCGTCGCCCCGATGGGCCGGAAGGCAATGCAGGAATATGGCCTCCGGCTTGGCATTGCGCATCAGCCGGGCATTGACCTGGTAAGGCTTGAGCAGGTTGTGCCGGCGCTCCCCATCGCCGTCTCCCATCGATACCCACGTGTCGGTCACCACGCAATCCGCGCCGGCGACGGCGCGTTCGGCATCCTCCCAGATGCGAATGTGGGCACCTGACGATCTGATCCAATCGAGCACCGGCTGCTTGGGAGCGAGTTCCGCGGGTGTCGCAATCGCAAGCTCGAAGTCAAATTGACGCGCCGCATGCATCCAGGATGCGAGCACATTGTTGGCGTCTCCGGTCCAGGCCACCTTGCGACCACGGATCGAGCCGAGATGTTCCTCGAAGGTCATCACGTCCGCCATGATCTGGCACGGGTGGGAGCGCCGCGTCAGCCCGTTGATGACCGGAACCGTCGCGTGGCGCGCGAGCTCGATCAGCATGTCGTGATCGAGCGTGCGGATCATGATGGCATCGACATAACGTGACAATACGCGCGCAGTATCGGCGATGGTCTCTCCGCGACCAAGCTGCATCTCCTGGCCGGTCAGCACCGTGGTCTGACCGCCGAGCTGGCGCATCGCCACGTCGAAAGAGACCCGCGTACGAGTCGATGGCTTATCAAAGATCATCGCCAGCACCTTGCCGGCGATTGCCTGGTCGGCCTGGTCGCGCCCGCGCTGTTTCATGCCGCGGCTGTCCTCGATGATGCCGCGAAGATCGTCGGGCGCAATATCGATCAAGTCGAGAAAATGGCGAGGCTTGAGGCTCACGGCTCCACCTTGGCGGCCTCCTTGCCGTCCCGCTTCTTTTGCAACTGCGCGCGCTCGATTCGCCCGGCGGCACGATCGATCCGGTCGATTGCGTCGGCTATATCAGGCTCTTCGATGATCAGCGGCGGCAGCAATCGTACGACGTTGTCGCCAGCGGCGACCGCCAGCAGCTTCTCGGCGCGCATCGCTTCGACGAGCTCGCCGTTCGGGCACGAGGCCACGAGGCCCATCAACAAACCTTCACCGCGCACCTCCGCGACGACCGCGGGATGCCGGTCCTTGATTTCCGCGAGCCGTTGGCGGAACAGGATCGCGCTGCGGCGGACTTTGTCGAGAAACCCGGCGGCCAACACGATGTCGAGTACCGCGTTACCGGCCGCCATTGCCAGCGGGTTGCCGCCGAAGGTCGAGCCATGGGTGCCGGCCGTCATTGCCTTGCCGGCCTCGGCGGTGGCAATGCACGCCCCCAGCGGGAATCCGCCGCCGATCGATTTGGCGATGCCCATGACGTCAGGCGCAATGCCGCAGTGCTGGTAAGCGAAGAAGCTGCCGGTTCGCCCGACGCCGGTCTGGACTTCGTCAAAGACCAGTAACAGGCCATGCTCGTCGCACAACTCACGCAGCCCCCGCAGAAACGGCGTCGGCGCCACGCGTACGCCGCCTTCGCCCTGGATTGGTTCGATGAGGATTGCGGCAGTGTAGGGTCCGATCGCCTTCTTAACAGCGTTAAGATCAGCGAATGGCACTTGATCGAAGCCTTCGACAACCGGGCCGAAGCCTTCCAGATATTTTTTCTGTCCGCCGGCTGCGAGCGTCGCCAGCGTGCGCCCGTGGAACGCGCCCTCGAATGTGATGAAGCGACGTCGGTCCGCTCGCCCGCACGCGTATTGGTATCGGCGCGCGAGCTTGATGCAGCACTCCATGGCCTCAGCGCCAGAATTGCAGAAGAAAACAAGATCCCCGAACGTCTCGGCGCAGAGCCGTTCAGCCAAGCGCTCGGCTTCGGGAATCCGGAACAGATTCGACACGTGCCAGACCTTCTGCGCCTGGGAATGCAGCGCTGCGACAAGGTGAGGATGGGCATGGCCCAGCCCGTTGACCGCTACGCCAGTCGTAAAATCGAGGTAGCGTTCGCCGTTGGTCGCGAACAGCCACGGCCCCTCGCCTCGCTCGAAGGCCAGGTCGACTCGCGCATAAGCTGGTAAAAGGTAGGAATTCACGACGCCCTCAGCGGTGGTCGGTTATGAAGAAGGAGTGGCGTAGAGCACCTTCCGGATAAGGTCGAATTTACCGCTTCACCGCCATGCCGGCGCAGAGGCGACGGCGCCGCTCACGCAGCCCCGACCCCATCCTCGCTGGCATCCGCTTTTTTTCCTACCTGCTCTTGCCCGCGCGCGGAGGGCGGAGGGGAGCAAGCCAGGCGCGGATGGCCGGAACACCCCGGGCCATGACCCCGGAGAACTGGTGCGACACGATCCGGAGCGCACTCTAAACGAAATATGCCGCCTCTTGGGGGCGGCACATCTATATTTTATCGGGATGCGGCCGTCTGTCAACGACCTCGCACCGCCCTGCAGCTGCTTTGTGTGTCTTGGGTAGGGGGCGCGCCGCCGGGCGAGTTGCCCGCCACAACGCGGTCCTTGCGCGTCGTTCGATATCTGTTGTGGATGACTAGCCGGTTTAGGCCCAATTAGGTTTGAACATGTGGGCAAAGCCAAGTGGCGACGCTTGCGCGCGAGTCACCCCATATAGTAGGGTGACTGAACGCTGACACGATATCTCGCGGCAGGCGGTTTTCTGGTTTTTTGCGCAAAGCGTGGCCGACGGCGGTCTCGGGCTGTCCGGCGGAGGGGCTAGGAGTCTGCCGAGCCGCCGGGACGAAGGACGGTTAAGCCATGAACTGGACGGACGATCGTGTGGAACTCCTCAAGAAGCTGTGGAGCGATGGATTGTCGGCGAGTCAGATTGCGGCGGAACTCGGCGGCATTTCCCGCAACTCGGTGATCGGGAAGGTGCATCGGCTCGGTCTGTCCGGACGCGCCAAAAGCCCACCGGCCTCGGCGCCACGCCAACGCAAGCCGCGCTCGCACGGAACCCTGATGCGAATTGGGCGGCCGGGAGTTCGCGGTAACACGGCTCTTGCGGCCTTGCACTGTTACGAGCAAGAACTTGAGCCCGAACCCGAACTGGCCGAGAATATCATCCCGATCGGGCAGCGCTGTACGATCCTCGATCTGACTGATAGCAGGTGCCATTGGCCGATCGGCGATCCAAGCTCGTCGGAGTTCTTTTTCTGCGGCGGCAAGGCCGCTGAGGGTTTGCCCTATTGCGGATACCATTCCCGGGTCGCGTATCAGCCGGTTGCCGACCGGCGCCGAGACCGGCGACTCGTGCGCGGATGAGACCCGGCGCCTCCTCCGCCACGCTTGCGTCGGAGGCCCTCCGAGCTTGCCGATGGTGGTTACGCTCATGAGGAGCGTCGGGCGAAGGCCTTAAGGGTTCTTCACAAAGCGATCGTTGAGAGCATAGCCGGCGCCGCGGACGGTGCGGATCGGATCGACGGCGCGCCCGCGGTTAAGCGCCTTGCGCAGACGGCCGACATGGACGTCAACCGTGCGCTCGTCGATATAAACATCGCGGCCCCAGACGCGGTCGAGTAGCTGCTCGCGCGAGAAAACCCGTCCCGGATTCTCCATCAGGAATTCAAGCAGACGGAATTCTGTCGGCCCCAATGAAATATCGCGACCGGCGCGTGCGACTCGTTTCTTCTCGCGGTCAAGCTCTATGTCGCCCGCCTCGAGCACGCCGGCGACGCGTTCCGGTTTCGCGCGTCGCAAAAGGGCGCGGATGCGCGCCAGCAGTTCCGGCACCGAAAACGGCTTGACGATATAATCGTCGGCGCCGGTTGCCAGACCGCGCACGCGTTCGGTCTCTTCGCCGCGTGCCGTGAGCATGATGATGGGCAAGGCCTGGGTTTCCGGGCGGGCCCGCAGCCGCCTGATTAATTCGATTCCCGATAGGCCGGGCAGCATCCAATCAATCACAGCGAGGTCGGGCGCATTCTCCTTGAGCTTGAGATCGGCTTCATCGCCGCGGACAGCGGAATCGACGGCGTAGCCCTCCGCTTCCAGATTGTAGCGAAGCAGCAATGTCAGCGGTTCTTCGTCCTCGATAATCAAGATGCGGGCGGTCATGATGTCTTCTCGCGCGGATGGCGGGTCATCGCTCATCCCGGTAAGGAACATTGGTTGTGCTGGTGATGTCGCCCTTTGGGCGTTCATCTGTCAGAGCGCGGCCTTCGACGATGTAGTAGATCGTTTCCGCTATATTGGTCGCGTGGTCTCCCATCCGTTCGATGTTCTTGGCACAGAACAAGAGATGGATGCAAACGCTTATGTTGCGCGGATCCTCCATCATGTAGGTGAGGAGTTCGCGGAACAACGAGTTGTTCACCGCGTCAACCTCTTCGTCGCTGCGCCACACTTGCACCGCTTTGCCCACGTCGCGTCTCGCGAAGGCGTCGAGTACGTCTTTGATCTGGGTCAGCACGAGCTCGGTCATGTTTTCAACGCCGCGCATCACTTTGCGCAACCTGAGCTCATTTTCGACCACCTCGACGCGCTTGGCGATATTCTTGGCAAGGTCGCCAATGCGTTCGAGATCGTTGGAGACCCGCAGCGCCCCGACGATATCGCGTAAATCGACCGCCATTGGCTGCCGCCGGGCGATGGTGAGGATTGCCTTTTCCTCGATCTCGCGCTGCAAGGTATCGATTCTGGCATCGGTTGAGACAACGCTGCTGGCAAGTTCGGCGTCATGCCGGTTGAGCGCGTCCAGCGCATCGCCGATCTGGCGCTCCGCGAGCCCGCCCATCTCGGCGATCATCCGCGCCAACTCCTGGAGGTCGGCATCGAATGCCTTAATCGTATGCTCCGTCATCATCATTGCCATTCCTGTGCGCTCCTTCGCTCCCTTTCCTGCCTCAACCGCCTGCGGCGATGTCGGGAGCAGTGCGCGCGGATCAGCCGAAGCGGCCCGTGATATAGTCCTGAGTGCGCCGGTCGCCAGGCGAGGTGAACATCTTGCTGGTGGTGTCGAACTCGACCAATTCGCCGAGATACATGAATGCCGTGTAGTCGGACACCCGGGCGGCTTGCTGCATATTGTGGGTGACGATCGCAATGGTGTAGTCGTCCTTCAGCTCGTCGATCAGTTCCTCGATCTTGGCGGTGGAGATCGGGTCGAGCGCCGAACAAGGCTCATCGAGCAGGATGACCTCGGGCTTCAGCGCCACGGTGCGGGCAATGCAGAGCCGCTGCTGCTGGCCGCCCGACAGGCTGAGCCCGTTCGCCTGTAGCTTATCCTTGACCTCGTCCCAGATCGCAGCGCGCCGCAAGGCAGACTGCACGCGCTCGTCCATTTCAGCCCGCGGCAGCTTCTCGAACAGGCGCACGCCGAACGCGACGTTTTCCCAGATCGACATCGGAAACGGGGTCGGCTTTTGGAACACCATGCCGATGCGCGCCCGCAGCAGGTTGAGATCCTGGCCAGGATCAAGGATGTTGGAGCCGTCAAGCAGCACGTCGCCCTCCGCCCGCTGATGGGGGTAGAGGCTATAGATGCGGTTGAGGATGCGCAGCAGCGTAGATTTTCCGCAACCGGACGGACCGATGAAGGCCGTCACCTTGCGCTCGTAGAGCGGCACATTGATCGATTTGAGCGCTTTATTGTCCCCGTAATAGAAATTCAGGTTGCGAATGAGAATCTTGGCGGCCGGCTTATCAGACTCGTCGCGAGATCGATCCGCGAGTGTCGGGATCGGCGATTGGACCCCATGATTGACGCTGGCAATCGAATTCATGGCGATTTCCCTGACGCTGAGAGCGCGCGCGCCGAGATGCTCAGGGCGAGCACCGCGAAGGTGATGATCAAGGCGCCGATCCAGGCGAGCTTTTGCCAGTCCGCGTAGGGGCTCAGGGCGAACTGGAAGATTACGACCGGAAGGCTGGCGATCGGCGCATTGAGATCGGTGCTGAAGAATTGATTGTTGAGCGCCGTGAACAGCAGCGGCGCCGTTTCGCCGCTGATCCGCGCAACAGCCAGCAACACGCCGGTGATGATGCCGGCGCGGGCGGCTCGGTAGGAGACGTGGCGGATCACGTGGGCGAGCGGCAATCCGAGCGCGGTCGCCGACTCTCGCAACTCCTTGGGAACGAGCGACAGCATGTCCTCGGTTGTTCTCACCACAACCGGTATCACGATCAGCGCGAGCGCGACCGCGCCGGCCCATCCGGAAAAATGTCCCATCGGGGCGACCATGATTTCATAGACGAAAAGCCCCACAACGATTGAAGGGGCGCTCAGCAGGATGTCGTTGATGAAGCGAACCACCACCGTGAGCTTGGTAAATTTCCCGTATTCGGCCATGTAGGTTCCGGCCAGGATGCCGACCGGGGTACCGATCGCAATCGCCAGAATTGTCAGGATCAAACTACCGACAATGGGGTTGAGCAAACCGCCACTGGCGCCGGGCGGCGGGGTCATATCGGTGAATACGGCGAGCGACAGGCCGCTCAGCCCCTCGTAGAGCAGCGATCCGAGAATCAGTATGAGCCACCCCAGTCCCAGCACCGTGGAGGCGATCGACAAGGCGCTGACGATGGTGTTGCGCAGGCGGCGGCGGGCGTAGCGATCCATGTTCAGCCTACCCGCCTTTCGAGCCGCAGCAGCAACACACGAGCCGCAGCCAATACAATGAACGTGATCACGAACAGGATCAGCCCCAGTGCAATCAGCGACGACGTATAGAGGTCGCCCACCGCTTCGGTGAATTCATTGGCAATCGTGGCCGAGATCGTGGTGCCGGGTGCCAGCAGCGACGGCGAGACCTTGTGAGCATTGCCGATGACGAACGTGACCGCCATCGTCTCGCCGAGCGCCCGGCCAAGACTCAGCATGACGCCGCCGACAACGCCAACCCGCGCATAGGGAAGCACCACATGACGCACCACTTCGCAGGTGGTACAGCCGACCCCATAGGCGGCTTCCTTCAGAACGGACGGCACCGCCTCGAAGACGTCGCGTGAAATCGAAGTCACGAACGGCAGCACCATGACGGCGAGAATGAGACTCGCTGTAAGAATACCGATCCCATAGGGCGGCCCTTCGAACAAAGTCGAAAGGACAGGTACGTTCGAAAACGAGTCGATCAGGGCTTGCTGCAGCGTGCGCTGCAGGAACGGGGCGAACACGAACAGGCCCCAGATGCCGTAGATGATGCTAGGGATGCCGGCCAGCAACTCGATCGCGATGCCAATCGGTCGGCGCAGCCACATCGGGCACAATTCGGTGAGGAACAGCGCGATCAGCAACCCGACCGGGACTGCGATCAGCATCGCGATGAACGATGTTACCAGCGTGCCGTAAATAGGAGCGAGGGCGCCGAACTTTTCGGTAACCGGGTTCCAACGTTCTTCAAGCAGGAAATCGAAGCCAAAAGCCTGCAGCGCTGGCAGCGAGCCGTTGATCAGAGCGATGATAACCCCGCTCAGAATTATCAGGACCAGGACGGCCGCAGCGCCGGTCAAGTAGCGAAACACTTTGTCGCCGAAGCGCAGCCGGCGCAGCCGGCGCAGGACCTTCGTGCGCGAGATTGCCGCCAGCGATGCGTCTCCGGGCAGCGCTAAATCGACCAATTTCTTTCTCCCCGCCGCCAACAGTTCCGGCTCCGCTCCTCAATACCGCCATACCAGGGAGCGCCGCTCAGCTGATGCGAGCACGTCTGCACAGCGCGGCGGCGCGGCTTTTTGTGTGTGCGATGCGCTAGTCTAACTCTACGCACGTGTACTCCACGCAAGGTACGGAAAGGCGCTGGGCGCCCTTGCGCATCGATCGCAACGGTTCAGCGTGCACCCGCAAAGAGCGGCTTGCCGCTCGCGTCCTTGATCTCCTTGGCCCACACGCCCTCGATGGCGTTGACCACGTTTGCCGGCATGGGCACGAAATCGAGCTCCTCCGCCATCTTGTCGCCCTTCGCGTAGGCCCATGCGAAGAACTTGAGCGCTTCGCTGGCAGCGGGTCCATCCTTGGGCTGCTTGGGGATCAGGATGAACGTCGCGGCGGTCATCGGCCAAGACTGCGCGCCGGGTTGATTGCTGAGGATCACGCCATAGCCCGGGACCGAATTCCAATCGGCGTTTGCGGCCGCGGCCTGGAATGTGTCGGAGAGCGGTGCGACGGTCTTGCCGTCCTTGTTGATCATCTTGGTAAAGTTGAGTTTGTTCTGTTTGGCATAGGCATATTCGACGTAGCCGATGGAGCCCCGGGTCTGCGCCACGTTGTTGGCCACGCCTTCATTGCCCTTGGCGCCGATGCCGACCGGCCATTCGACGGCGGTCGCTGAACCGACTTTCGACTTCCAATCCGGACTGACCTTGGCGAGATAGTCCGTGAAGTTGAATGTGGTCCCGGAGCCGTCGGAACGATGCACGACCGCGATCGCTTGGCGCGGCAGCGTGACGCCGGGGTTAAGGGCCTTGATGGCCGGATCGTCCCACGATTTCACCTGACCAAGGAAGACTTTGGCCAGCGTCGGCCCATCGAAAACGAGGCTTCCTTGGCTGACGCCGTCGAGATTGAGCACCGGGACGATGCCGCCCATCACCATCGGGAACTGCACGAGGCCGTTCTTGTCCAACTCGTTACCCATGAGCGGCGCGTCGGTCGCCCCGAACACGACCGTCTTGGCTTCGATTTGCTTGATGCCGCCGCCCGAGCCAATCGACTGGTAGTTGAGTCCGACGCCGGTCTCTTTCTTATAGGCGTCCGCCCATTTGGCGTAGATCGGATACGGAAAGGTCGCGCCCGCGCCCGAAATGTCGATGGCTGATGCCGCCGACGTCGCGGCGGCCGCGATGGCAGCGGCCATAACCGCAGGCAAAACAAAAGTTTGAAGACGTTTCACGTGCTTTCTCCATCACTTAAGCCGAGGAAGGCCCAGCGCGCCGGGTCCGACACTCCGTTCCAGCGCGAAAGCGCTTGCGTGTGCAGCACGAAGTCGGTGTGCGTTGGTTTTGAGGTAGTTTCAACTGGGCCGATGTCAAATTGGGTACTCGGCTGGAACGAAGCCGCCGCCACCTCTACCGGCTTGGCGTCATTGTTGTATGTCAGTTAAATGACAGTATGGTGACACGCACAACGCCTTGACTTATTGGGAGGAGAACGCCTTCTCGGGCCACGATAGCGGCAATCGGACCGAGAAATTTGCCCCCGACCCGGGCGTGCTTTCGATCATCAGCCGACCGCGGTGGCGATTGAGGATATGCTTGACCAGGGCCAAGCCCAGGCCGGTGCCGCCTTGGGCACGGCTCTCTCCAACATCGACGCGGTAAAAGCGCTCGGTCAGCCGCGGCAAATGTTCAGGCGCGATACCCGGCCCGTAGTCCTTCACCGATACGATGGCATCCCGCGCCCCGCCGGTCACAGGTTCGCGTGCCAGCGTGATGTCGACGCGCTTGCCAGATGCGGCGTATTTCAAGGCGTTCTCGATCAGGTTTTCGAACACCCGGATGAGCTCGTCGCGGTCGCCCGAAACGACGAGCGAGGTTGCCTTGTCGGCGATCTTGACCTCAACATCACGCTCGCGGGCAAGCGGCGACAGACCGTCCGCGACCTCGTGGACGATCTCCACGAGATCGGTGGTATTGTCGGGATGAATATGGGCCTTCTGCTCTATCCGCGACAACGACAACAAATCGTCGATGAGACGTGCCATGCGGGTCGCCTGTTCCTTCATGATGGCAAGAAAGCGATCGCGCGAGGGGGCATCGTTGCGGGCCGGGCCTTGCAGCGTTTCGATGAAGCCAGACAGCGAGGCAAGCGGAGTGCGCAGTTCGTGGCTCGCGTTGGCGACGAAATCCGCCCGCATCTCCTCCACCCGCCGCAGCGGCGTGAGGTCTCGCAAGGCGAGCAGCACGAGATGGCGATCGGGGCTCGCGCCACCAGGTAAAACCAGCGGCGCGATCGTCGCTTCCCACCACCGATCGGTCGGTACGCGTTGAAAGAATTCGGTGCGGCGCATTTGGCGGCTCGCCGCGACAGTGCGAATGGCCTCGAGTACGTTCGGGACGCGCAGTGCGAACGAAATCGGTTCGCCCCGCAGGATTCCCGGCGTGATCTCCTGAACGCTCTCGTTGAAAGCCACCACCATGCTGCCGGGCGTCAAGATAATCGTCGGATCCGGGAGATCGGATACGACCGCCTCGACCGCGCGGTCCACCAGCGCCGGCATCAGTCGCGTGGCGTCCGGCACGACCTCGCCGCCACCACCCAAAGTCAATTCTGGTATCAGCATTGCAACCGTAACAGCAGCTAAGCCGATCAGCGCCGGTATTACGCCAAGGCCGGCAATTTGAACCAGGACGGCAAACACAACAGCTGCCGTCAGCAGCGCCGGGCCCGCTCGGCGAAACCGGCGCAAAACGGCGGCGGCTGTGGTTGCGTCACGTCGATATTCTTGGACTGCCATCGGTCGCATTTCACCTTCGAGCCATTGTCGCCCTGCATTCAGCGCTTGCTGCCATCGCGGACGCTGGCATAGCCGACGACACCACCATGACGGGCCGATGACAATCATGCGGCGGTCGGCCCGAGTTAGCCCCCCCTCTCCGGCATGCGGCGGAGGCTAGGGAGGGGGCTAGGGAGGGGGCTGATCGCCGCATCCTCGCGGACGCGCTGCGCACACGCTCAGCCATATCTCGCGGCCCCCCAGAATGGCGAGCGAGATCGCGAACGGCACCAGGTAATAGAGGAGGCGAAACAGCAGCAGGCCCGCTACCAGATCCTCGGTGTCGAATTGCCACAGCGCCACCAGCATTGCCGCGTCGAAAACGCCGAGACCGCCCGGCGAGTGACTGGCAAATCCCAAGAGGGTCGAGGATACGAAGATCACGGCGAGGGTTACGAAGCCAATATAGGGTTCGTCAGGCACCAGCATGTACATGGCGGCCGCGCAGCAGCCGAGATCGACGATGCCGACGCCGATCTGCACCAATGTCAGCGGCCCGTTAGGCAATGTGACGAGCCAGTTGTGCCGTCCGACCGCGCGCGGGGTGCGCCAGACCCAGGCCACGTAGGTAGCGAGAACCCCAAGAATACCCAAGGCCAGGATCCGGTTGAGCTGCGGCGGCAACTGGTCGATTGCCGAGGCCGCTTGAGGCGCGATGGCAATGCCTAGTCCCAGCACCGTAGCGTTGCCGAGCCAGAACGTGAGTCCGGCGACAAAACAGAGCTTGGCGACATCAATCGCCGACAGGCCATGGGCTGAATAAATGCGGTAGCGCACTGCGCCGGCCGTGAAGGCGCTGGCGCCGATGTTGTGTCCGACAGCATAACTGGTGAAACCCGCGAGTGCCGCGACCCGATATGAAACGTCAGCGCGACCGATACTGTGCAATGCGAACAGGTCGTAAAACGTAAGCGTGAAATAGCCGAGAACGACGAACAAAGCAGCCCGGGCGACATCGTGCTTTTCAACGGCCTCGATGGCCTCAAGGACATCGTCGAAGTTGATGTCCCGCAATGTGTGGTAAAGCACCGCCCCGGCAACTGCGATGACGGTGATGCTCAGTAAAACCCCTACTCGACTCCAACCGATTTTCGCGTCGAAGGATTTGGCAAAGGAATACAGGCCGCCATACATACGTGCTCCAGACATGCTCCCGTATAAAATGCTAGCAAGGGCTGCCATTGGCAAGGAAGGACATTCCCGGCAAAGGACATTTCGTCGCGTCCGCCGTCCAAGCTGGCGCCCGCGCAGAGCAGGTGCGGTCGAGTCGTCGTGGAGGGTTGAGGATCGCTAACCCGGTCGGCGGCCTGGGCGATGGCGGCGGACGCCGGGACCCGGCTCGCGCCATCGCGTGGCGGATCGAGCGTCGCTTCCCGCCAACCGACCGATCCGCTTTGCGAACGCAGCTGCCCTCCATCTCGCAATCTGCTAATAATTCTGCCGGCCAAATTCCGCCGCCGCACGTGCGGCCGGCCTTACCGGGAGGAACCGATGACTTGTGAACGCTCCATCGCACGCCGCGACATGATCCTGGCGGCCGGCGCCGGCCTGGCGTCCGGCATTTTGGCGGGCGCAGCCGCACAGGCCGAGACGCCCGCAGCGGCTCCGGGCGGCGAATTCTGGACTGCCGAGTACACAGCCAAGAAGGGTGAGGTGTCGCTGCAGCTTTATCGCAAGCGCGTCGGCGCCCCGAAGGCCGGCGAGACTGCAAAGCCGGTGCTGTTCCTGGTCCATGGGTCGTCCAACGCGGCGTTGTCGAGCTATGATCTCACCGTGCCGGGCAAGGGCGAATACTCGATGATGAACGTCTATGCCCGGCATGGCTACGACGTGTGGACCATGGACCATGAGGGCTACGGTAAGTCGTCGCGCACATCCGGCAATTCCGACATCGCGAGTGGCGTCGAGGATCTCAAGGCCGCAGCCGCGGTGGTGGCACGCGAAGCCGGACGCGGCAAGTTCCACTTATACGGCACCTCATCGGGCGCCATCCGGGCCGCGGCTTTCGCGCAGGCTGAGCCCGATCGCGTCGAGCGCCTGGTGCTCGCGGCCTTCACGTATAAGGGCGAGAACGCCCCGACGCTGCAGCAGCGGGCAAAACAGCTTGAATACTACAAGACGCACAACACGAGGCTGCGTGACCGCGCCATGATCCGCTCGATCTTCACCCGCGACGGGCTGCCGTCGGCCTATGATCCGGCCGTGGCGGAGGCGCTCGCTGACGTCGAGCTGAAATTCGGCGACCAGGTGCCGACCGGCACCTATCTCGACATGACCTCGAAGTTGCCGCTGGTCGACCCCACCAAGGTGTTGTGCCCGGTGCTGATGCTGCGCGGCGACCATGACGGTATTTCTACCAACGAAGACCTGCTCGACTTCTTCCGCCAGCTTCCCAACGGCGACCGCCAGTTCGTGATTTTGCCCAACATCGCACACAGCATTGGATACTCCAACAACCGGCACATGGCGGACCATGCGACGCAGGCATTCCTGACCATGCCGCCGCAGGTCGCTTCGTAATCGAGGAGCAGGCGCGGGATGCGCGCGAGCGGCCCGGATGATACTTGAGGCATCATCCGGGCGCCATTATTCCTCCGGGAAGGATTGCGGCTAGGTTTTAGTCGGCAACAACCGGCCGCAACGCGAGTTTGCCTTTCCGCCTTACGCCGGCTGCGCCTCCAGCTCCTCGCCGACGGTGACCGGGTGCGCCATGGTGGCGCGCAGCTTGTCCGCATCAAGCTCGCCCTCCCAACGGCTGATCACCACGGTGGCGACGCCATTGCCGACGAGGTTGGTCAGAGCGCGGCATTCGCTCATGAACTTGTCGATGCCGAGCAGGATCGCCAGCGACTGGATCGGAATATCCGGCACGATCGCGAGCGTCGCGGCGAGCGTCACGAAGCCGGCGCCTGTCAC
>JASHYD010000943.1 GCA_030043175.1 Xanthobacteraceae bacterium
TCCGTTGACCCATGATCGGGGGCTCCTATATCTGTAAGCATCGCTACAGATGTGCAAGGGTCCCGAAGCCGTCAAGGGACATTTGTATCGATCGCTAAAAAATACCCGGAGAGCCAAATGACAATGGGTCGGCCCCGTGGCTTCGATACCGAAAAGGCCTTGGCTGAGGCGATGGAGGTATTCTGGCGTCGCGGCTACGAGGGGGCGACGGTCGCCGAACTGACGGGCGCCATGGGGATCAATCCACCGAGCCTTTACGCCGCGTTCGGCAGCAAGGAGGGGCTGCTCAAGGCAGCCCTTGACCGATATACGCAGCAGCACGCTGAGTTCATGTCCGAGGCCCTCGCGGCCCCCACGGCCCGCGACGTCGTGGAGCACATGTTGTTGCGTATCGCCGATTTGCAGACCGATCCCGACAATCCTCCGGGTTGTCTTTTGGTCGCCGGCGGTCTCGCCTGCGGCGCCGGATCTGAGAATGTGCCGTTCGAACTCGCGGCGCGGCGCGCGCAGAAGGAGCAACAGCTTCGCGAGCGCTTTATTCGCGCGCGAGATGAGGGCGATCTCGCGGCCGATGACGATCCGACGGCACTGGCAAAATTCGTATCCACCGTCATCGCCGGAATGGGGGTTTTTGCCTCCTCAGGCTCGGATCGTGAGGAGTTGCGTCGCATCGCGATGATTGCAGTCAAAGCATTCGACAAAAAGCCGACCGTTTCAGACGCAACCACACACGCGGCGGAGCCCACGACCATGCCGCCGGCGTGAAGGCCGCCCCTGTGCTCGCGCCATCGATTTGTCGCCCCCTGACATCCACCGTCCTCGATCGCGCGCTCCGTCACGCCGAGATCGTCATCATCGACGGCAAACGGTCTCACAGATCTTCAGCGACGACGATCGAGTTCGGTCGCGTTTCCAGCCGACATCTCTCAAGAACGCGCGCGCCTCAGATCTATCCTCCAAGCGCGCGCTTCTCAAGCAACGCATCAACGTGGGTTCGGATGGCAGCGCCAACCTCTCGGCACGCCACAGAGACCTCAAGACCACCGCTTCACCGATTCGCAGATTGACCCTTTTGCCAGTTCAGAAAATCGCCAATGGATTGAGCGGCGATCCTGTTCCATTTTCGATGCGCAGCGGTGCAGCCGTAAACAGAAATTCGTACCGATCCAGCCGTCTCGCCTGCTCGACCGCTCGCTCGAAATCGAGGTTGTCGAAAATGTCTACCCCCATCGCGGCCAGCGCCAACCGATGCAACGGAATTGTGACAGATGCCGGCATACCTGTAGGCGAGACGTCGTTCGGCCCGTCGCCGCCAATGAAGGCAACGCCCCGCTCTTTTAGGAAGTACGCAACGTCGGCGTGATAGCCAGCAAACCCGGTTTCCCTTGGCCAAGCACCGAGCGCGGCGCGCCGTTTCCACCGCCCCGTATAGAGAAGGATGACGTCGCCGTCTGAAACCGTAACGTGCTCCAACTTTTCCAGCGCCTCGAGGTCTTCGCGATGGATGGCCGTTCCAGGCTCCAGCCACCCTTGAGCCGTGGCCTTCCCCGGCAGGAGTGTCGCATCGAACAGAATGGCTCGCGTTACAACACCATCTTTCAATGCGTTGATATTCCCTTTCGGGCAACCGCCTGCGGCCGTGATGTCTTCCATCGTCCGTCCGTTGTAGCCTTTGCCGTCTACCATTATGTGGCAGTCTACGGAGTCGAGGTGGCTGTGAACGATGCCGTGATATGTGCCCGTGTACCTGTATTGATCGGTGGTGCCTGTCGGACTCACCGGACCCAGCACGCGCTCCAGGATATTCGGTGCATCCGCGGCGGGCTCCTGCACGATATCGTGCGCGAGCGAAACAGGCAGGCCTTCTTTGGCTAAAGCCAAGGCTTGCTTCCGCTTCGTCGCTGTGATCAGGTTGGCCGCACCAAGTTCGTCGTCATTTCCCCACCGTCCCCAGTTCGAAAGTTCTTTCATCGCACGGCGGAAGTCGGCCTCATTTGCGATCGTCGGGCGTGCACTTATCTGAGCTTGTGCATGCGGGATAGAAACCGCCACGCCCGACGCGATCAAGCCAATCATAAGGATTCTCATGTCTCCTCCATAACTCTCGTGTTATCAGCAGCTTACCGGATGATTGTCGTCTGCCCCCTACTCGGCCTCGACTCGCCGCCAGCCCCCACTATCGGGCCACGCTCGCGCGTTGATGCACCAACCCTCGCCGACCACGTTGAGGGTACCGGACAACGATCGGCAGCGCCAGTTTCGCCCTTCGCTGTGCCGGCTTCATGAGCCGAGGAATGGATTGCTTCGACGGGTTTCTACACCCTATCGGCTTGTCGCTGGCTAGCCCCACCACGGATCCGTGGTGAATATCCTACCGCTTATTCGGGCTCGCCCTTGTCCGATTTCTTGCTATCTTCGAGACAGTCCATCTCGGCCTGCATCTGTGCTGCGGAGTTTGTATTCACGGCGCTTGAAAGTTTGACTCTCAGCGGGTCGTCCTCGCACGCGGGCACCCAGCGCCGCCCGACCTCGCCCGATACCGCGCGCGTATATCCCTGACTAACAGCTACTGACATCATCGACCATGGTGAAACGTCACTGGGACTGCGTTGAGTGATCGCCAGCGAGAATTTTCCCAAGGACCGAGTGCCGATACCGACAACGAGCGCGCCATCCGGTCGCTGATTGTGCTCATGCTCCCGTGCGGCGATCGGCTGGCGCTTGACGTGACCGAGCATCGCACCACCGCTGAGGCCCTCCCACACATCGCAGCGCGGCCCGGCAGCCGGCAGCGGGCTCGCAGAGGGCAAGACGGCGGAACCGTTCGTACTTCGGTGGGTCGCGTCGCGATGATTCCATAATATCGGCATCACTTAGACGCGAATGAGTTTGAACAGCTTCTCACCCTCGCCAAGGCGCCCCTCGCTGGCAACGGCTCCAGCTAGTCGCAGGACTCCGAGGATAATCACTATCTTGGCGGGATTACCCCACAATGCTCTCTTACCGAGCTGTGCGCAGGCAGTGGTGTACCGTGTGGCAGACCGCCACACGCCGACCATCTGCCATACCGCCGCAAGAAGCATTCCAGCCCAGACCACGATGGTGGCATAAAAAATTGAGGACGGATCATATCCTTTATCTGTGTTGAATATTGCGACAACAGCAATGGGGATAAGTGCAACGGCCGCGTTTCCGATGAATCCGAATATTCAATAGGAGACCCATAATGGAAGTTCTCCTCGCCAATGTCTGGCAATGACATTATTGGAGCGTACGTTGTCGTCGGGTTCTATTGCTGTGCCATTGCCCCGGCGGCGTTGGCCCTGAGGGCATCTCTGATTGTTCCTAAAATGAAGCCGATGAACGCTGGGATTCCCACGCAGCTGGCAATGTAGCCAAAATTGTACGCCGGACCGCTCGCGGTATCCCATGCTTCAAACGTTCGCCCCCTCCACTCGAAGACTAGATCGGCAGAGCAAGCCACTAAGCCGATTACAGCCCCGATCTTAGCCCATGAAAACCTGTACTTCTCGGGGAAGAGGCTGGGATCAAAC
>JASHYD010000944.1 GCA_030043175.1 Xanthobacteraceae bacterium
CGCCAGTTCGATCAACTCGAGCGCCAATCTGGAGCAACCCATCGGTTAAAATCGAATTCGGCGAGGTCAACGCGACACTAGCCAACTCCTCGGATACATTCGCTGTAGTTCAGCCTTGTCGACCTCCGTCAAAGGGAAAAACTGGGGGCGATCGGAGGCAAAAAGATCGGGACGACAAGGCGCCGGACGGCCGCACATCAGCGTGGTCGGATCGGCGTTATGTGACAATCCGATAGCGTGACCCAATTCATGTGCGATGACGTTGCGCGCGACGTTCGGCAAGGTCACCGGCGCTGATTGGTAATCTTTGATGGCATGGCAACCACCGCCTTGTTCAGCGCTGGCCGACGAGCCGTAAATGAAATAAATTCCCGCTCCGAGACCACAACGATGATGTTGCCATCTATTCGCTTGATGCGCTGATCGAGGCTGGTTGGCTCGGCCAGCCGGTGCGCGGAACGGGACTGTGAGAGGAGGCCCCCCCGGCCGGATTTCGCGCCCTCAAAAACAATGTGCACCCCGGTGGGGCGTGGGTACATGTGTAGGTAGCAGGGCCGTCGCCGGAATTTTCGCCAATCCAATCAACTGTCGGTGGCGGACGACGTTTCCTCCGAGGGCGTGATGTCGATGAGATGCGCCTCGATCGCGCGCAACTCCTCGATCGAGCACTCGGCGAGCTTCTTCGCCAAGACCCGGCTGATCGTCACATCGATTGGCTGCACCGGCAGGCCGACGCCGCTCGTCAGCACCGCTTCTGCAGCCTTGACGCGAGTAAGCGCCGGCACTTTTGGGTTGCGCATGACCGTGACGAGGGTCTTGAGCGTCTCCAACGAAAACGAGCGCGCCACCAACTGCACATCACGTGCTGTCGTCACTGCTACGTCGCGTCGCGGACGGCCCGGGCCACCAGGGCCGCCAGGCTGGAAACTCGTCGAGGTTGCATGCTGTGGCATGGCCGGGAGGGTACACGGTTAAGGTGCCGTTTTGAAGCGTGAGAGGGCAGGTCAGGGCGGCACGGTGCGCTTGCGCCCGACGATTTTGGACAGGAACTGACTAGCCCGCTCCGTCTTGGGATGCGCGAAGAATTCGACTGGCGAGCCTTCTTCCATGATTCGGCCTCGATCCATGAAGATGACGCGGTCGGCGACCTCCTCGGCAAATCCCATTTCATGAGTCACGACGAGCATCGTCATGCCGTCCGCGGCCAGCGAGCGCATAACATCGAGCACTTCGCTGACTAGCTCGGGGTCGAGCGACGAGGTTGGTTCGTCGAACAACATCACCTTGGGTTCCATGGCGAGTGCGCGCGCGATCGCTACGCGCTGCTGTTGGCCGCCGGATAGCTGCGCGGGGTAGCTGTCCTTCTTGTCTTCGAGGCCGGTTCGCTTCAACAGAGAAAGAGCAAGGTCGCGCGCCCTCGCCTTATCAAGCCGCCGCACCCGCAAAGGTGCTTCCATCACATTCTCAACCGTTGTCATGTGGCCCCATAAGTTGAAGCTCTGGAAGACCATGCCGACGCTCATACGCAGCTGGTTGATGGCACTCTCGGTCGGGGGGCGTCGCCGGCCTGCTGCGTCGCGTATGAGGCCCACTGGCGCTCCGTCGAGCCAGATCTGACCGCTTGTCGGTTCCTCGAGGTAATTGATGCAACGAAGTAGCGTGCTCTTGCCGGAACCGCTCGGGCCTATGATGCAGATTTTCTCACCGACTTTCACCCTGATGCAGACGTCTTCGAGAGCCACGACCGCCCCAAAGCTCTTGCTCAGATGCTCGATGCGAATGATGTCGGTCTCAGCGACGGTCATGGCCGGCCTTGGGTGCGTTCGGCGGCGCGGTCATCTCGGTGATGGCAGCGCGCGGATAGTAGGAGGTCATTCACGCCTCCGTCTTGGTGAACAGCACGTGTCTGGGGAAACGGGTTCGTAGCGAAGAGTCGCTGCGCCGATCCTTCGCTGCGGCAGCAGAAACGAGGAGATGAGCGCGCTCACTGTGCTCGTGAGACCCCAGTAAAGGAGAGCGACCATCGCATAACCCTGCAAAGGAGCGTAGGTCTCACCGATGACGAACTGCGCTGCCATGGCGATCTCCGGCACCGTAATGATCGACAGGACGGAGCACTCCTTGATCAGGCCGGTCGCGTGGTTGGTGTAGGATGGGATGAGATAACCCCACATCTGGGGAAAGACGATCCGGCGCAAGGCGAGCAGATAGGGCATCCCCACAGCGCGGGCGGCTTCGAGCTGGCCGGGCGCAACGGAGAGAATCGCACCTCGAACTCCTTCCGAAAAGGTCGCCGAACCGAAAAGGGTTAAGGTAAGGATCCCGGCGAGCGATGCATTGATGCGCCAGCCCAACGCCGCGAGGCCGTAAAAGAAAAGAAACGCCTGGACCAAGAACGGGGTGTTGCGCAACGTCTCGACATAGACCGTGGCCGGCCAACGCAAGACGCGTCGTTTCGACAGCCGGGCGAGCGCAATGCCTGGCGCGACCATCGTCGCGAGCGCAATTGCGGCGAAACTGAAGATCACCGTATTGACGAGGCCGCCGAGGAGGATCGGCAAGCCGATGATGAAGACCGAGGAGGTCATCGATAGGAAGCGCCTAAATGTGCCCGCATTGTCGTGGGCTGAAGCCTCCGGGTGAGAAGGGTGAGCGCGAAACACATCACGAAATACAAGGCGGCCGTCAGCAGCCAGATCTGGTAAGGGTGTGCCGATGTGGCCAAGAGGTACTGTGCCTGTCGCGTGAGCTCGACGTAGCCGATCACAGAAATAAGGGCGGAGCCCTTTAGCAAGGCACTGAACTCCACGGTCAACGGGGGCAACACGAGAATGAACAGCTGTGGCAGGATAATGCGGGTCCAGATCCAGAAGTGTGGCATGGCAAGCGCGCGCCCCGCCTCGATCTCGCCCGCCGCGATCGAAGTCAGCGCGCCACGGATCATCTCACGGATGTGAGCGCCTCCGTTGATGCCCAGCGCGATCGCCCCAGCCGCCAGCGCCGGAAGATCGATGCCTACGGAGGGCAGGATGTAGTAGATGACGAAGACCTGGATGAGGAGGGGTGTGCCCCGGATAAAGCTCACATAAATCGAGACAAGGGCCCCCAAAACGGGTCCCTGCTGTCCGATGACAGCCGCAACGACGCCAATAGCCGTGGCAAGAACGGTTCCGAGAAGAGAGAGCGCCAGGGTCGACAGCGCGCCCTGGAGAAGCGGTCCGATCGCGACGTCTAGCATCTTCTCGGGCCGACAGGCTGGTGCAACCTCATTCGGCGAGCCCTCACGCACCCCGCTCGGGTCGAGCCGGGACCGATCATTTACCGTCTGGCGGCAGATATCCGGAGTCAGGAAGGTCCATGGTCAGCCCGAACCACTTCTGCTGCAGCTCCTTCATTTTTCCGCTGTCACGGGTTTTGCGAAGCTCGATATTGATGGAGTCGCGCAACGAAGTGTTCCGGGCCCGCGCCGCCCAAGCATAGTAGTACGGATCGCCGAAGCTCGCGACAAGTTCGAACTTGTCCGGATACTTCTTCATCTGCGCGAGCATAGTAAGATTGGTCGTGGTCCAGACGTCAACCTGGCCATTGAGCAAGGCGAGCGCGAGGTCGGTGCTGCCTTGGAAGTACTTTATATCGGCCGCGCCCTTCCCGATCTTCTTCAGGTTGTCGTTCCACGCCGTCATCATCGCCGTGGGCCCCGAGGGCGGAACGACGGCGCCGATCGTGACCCCGGTCAGATCATCGATCGACTTCACCTTGGTGTCGCCCTTGCGTTTGTAGAAACCAACCCGGGCGACCGCGACCGGCAGAGTCATAGAGACGACATCACCGCGGCCGGGGAGGATAAGCAGGGCGGTACAGATCAGGTCATACTTACTCTGCGTCAGCCCCGTCAAAAGTCCGGCGAACGGCAGATCAAGTTGATTGAGCTTTACGCCCCACGACGAAACCACCAGGTTGAGCAAATCTTCATCGTAACCGACGATCTTGCCGTCCTGAATGAACTCGAAGGGTGGGTAGTCGGCCTGCGTGCCGACGTTGACGGTGCCGCGTTGTTTGATTGCATGGAGATCCTGGGCTTGCGCCGTCGCGGCGAACAGGCTCAAGCCCAAGCCCAGGGGTAACAGCCTCGGCCACGGCCCGAAAAGTCTGTCCATCGCCGATCCCTCCGTCACGCAAAGATCTCAGGATTGAGCAGGCCGGGCGGTCGTTCGCCCTTCATCATCCTCAAGATGCCGCGCGCCACTGACGCCATGCGCGCTTCGCGAACCGGCCAGGTGGCTCCGCCGTTGTGAGGCGCCAGGATAACGTTGTCCAACACGCGCAACGTTTCGGGTACGTGCGGATCATGTGTCTCCGGCGGCTCGTCCCAGTAGACGTCGAGCGCGGCACCGGCGATC
>JASHYD010000096.1 GCA_030043175.1 Xanthobacteraceae bacterium
GGCAGCGCGGCCGGCCACCGCGACCGAGTCGATGTGCGCCTGCGCCAGAAAGCCGTGCCAGCCGCTCAATTGAGGCGTCCTCGCCTTGCGCTTCTCGCTGACCCGGACTGCGCTGCGCTCAATCCGGGCTGCAGGGGTCGAGGGGCCATTCACCCGTCAGCCCTGAGCGGCGCCGACCCGCTCCTCGGCGGCGCGTAATTCGGCGATCATCTCGATTGACGGCGGTCGATCCGCGTGGAGCGGCGGCTTGATCGGCAGCCGCACAGTGAAGCGCGACCCTTTGCCCTCCTGGCTTTCGACCGCGATGTCGCCGCCATGCAGGTCGACCACCATCTTCACAAGGTTGAGCCCGACGCCTGTGCCGACGATTCCCGAGACGTTGCTGCCGCGAAAGTAGCGCTCGAAGAGCCGACCGAGGTCCGTAGCCGGAATGCCGATGCCATGGTCCTCGACTGTCACCACGAGCCATCCGTCCGCGGCACGCGACGTGATCCTGGCGACCCCGCCACCCGGCGAGTACTTGATTGCGTTCGACAGGAGATTGTCGAACACCTGGGACAACAGCTTCGGGTCGCCGACCATGCGGAGGCTTCGGTCGCCTAACTCCTCCATGATGGTCGAGCCGGGAGAGCATTCGCGATGAAGCTGGCAAACATCATGCACCAACTCGCGCAGGTCGACTTCCTGAGGATGGAAATAGAGGCCGGCACCGCTCTCGACGAGGCGCGTCGAGGTCAACAGATTGTCGATCAGATGGGTCATGCGCAAAACGGCGGCGCGAATCTTGCCCGCACGCGTGAGGATCTCGTCGACGCCGATCCGCTCCTTAAGCTTGTTCAGGCGCTGCGCATGGCCGTCGATGATGGTCAACGGCGTGCGGAATTCATGGGAGGCCATCGACACGAAGTTGCGCTGCAGTTGCGTGAGGTGCCGCTCCGCGGCAAGCTTTTCTTCGAGCATCGAGGCCTGTTGGGCAAGTCCGCGCTGTGTCACCATGAGCTCGATCGCATTGTTGCGGAAAACCACGGCCGCACGCGCCATTTCGCCGATCTCGTCCTGGCGCTCGGTGTCGCGAATCTCGATGTCCGTATCGTTGGCCGCGAGGCGATGCATATAGCCGGCGAGCCGGAGCAGAGGGCTTGAGATCGACCGGCTGATATAGATGATCGCGGCGACCACCAGCACGCCGGCGAACACCATCGCGATGCCGATCAGCCATTTCGCATCCTGATAGGCGATCGCGACTCGTCCGGCGGCCTCTTGCGCATTTTCGACCACGTGCTTGGTCAGCTGCCCGAGCGCGTCGCTCGCCGCGTTGTAGGCTGTACGCGACGTCGTCATATAGGCGGAGATCGCCTCCGCCTTGCGGCCGCTTCGCGATTGTTCCAGCATTTGATTGACAACCGCTCGATAGTCGTTCCAGCGCTCGCGGAATCGCGCGTAGAGAGCCGCCTCTTCGGCGTCGTGGCGAATGCGCTCGTAACTCCCCTGCGCCTGCGAAATGGCCCGGTCGAGCTCGACCATCTCTCGCTCGATTGCATCGCGATCGGCCGCATCCGACGATAAGAGGGTGCTCGCCTCGGCGGCGCGGAAGTCCGACGTATAGTTGTTAAGATCGCCGAGCACACGCGTATCCGGCAACCACAAATCGGCGATGTCGGCGGACACGTTGTTAAAGTCGCGAAGCCGCGCAATGCTCAACATGCCGAGGAAAAACATCAGCAGGAAGAAAAAGATGAACACCACCGACAGGTGAAATCTGATGGAGCTGGGCTGCCTCATTGGGGCGGACCGTCTGTTGGCTGCGAGATGCGTCGCCCTCGGCGGGGGCGTTGTTAATCCTTAGCGAGTCGGCTAGCCCTCATTATGACATTTTTTTCCTCATTCCGAGGCTAAAATATCTTAAGATTGCTGCCCCGGCCCGGCGCCGGCCTCCTGACCCAAGACGCCTATGCTGGAATCACGCAAAAAAGTCCTCTGCATCGAAGATGACCGGGAGACTGCGGCCCTGATTGCCGAGGAACTGGTGGAGCGCGGCTATGACGTCCACGTCGCTCATGACGGTCGCGACGGCTTTGCCGCTATCCTCAAGTTCCGGCCCGACCTCGTCTTGTCGGATATCAGCATGCCGGTCATGTCTGGCTTCGAGCTGCTGGAACGGCTGACCGCGGTGGCTCCGCGGTTTCGCAACATGCCGTTTGTGTTCCTCACCGCGCTAACAGACCGGGACACTGAGCTTAAGGGACGCCAACTCGGCGCCGACGACTATGTGACCAAACCGCTCGATTTCGATCGGCTCGACGCTATCATCGCGGCGCGCCTTGCCGGGGTTGCGCGCAACGAGATTTGGTCAAGGCAGGTCGACCTGAACGACCGCGAAGTCGAAACCCTGACCTGGGCGGCGCGCGGAAAGACCTCAGCTGAGATCGCGCAAATCATGGGATTATCAAAGCGCACGGTCGATTTCCATATCGACAACGCGCGCGAGAAGCTCGGCGCTGCGACCCGCGTCGAGGCCGCCATCAAGGCCGCCACCAGCCGCCTGATCGAGCCGTAGCGGCAGCAGGACGCAACGGTACAGACTGTAGTTCTGTCGCGTTTCCAGTGGCTTCTTCCTTAAACCCTGCTCATCGGCACGCACTGGCGCTAAAGGGCCCTTTCTTCGGCCAGTGTCAAACCTCGGCAAGGCGCCGCCAGCGCTGACGCTCAATGACTAGGCAATGGGCTTCTAGCTTTGAGTGGCGCACGCTAATCATTATCGGATTGCTAAGCTCAGCGTTGGCACGCCCGCCAGGACGTGCCCTTCATTTATCGTCAACGTGCATCGCGATGTAAGTGGCATCACGTCGCTGACGGGTAATAAGCCTGACCGATGCGTTTTCGGCCCCGCCGCGCCTGGAGATAGCCGGCAGACGTGAGACCCCCGTCTCAGGTTGGGGTCCGCGCCTGCGTCGGCTGGTTCTGGTGCGGGTCGGCGAATAGGGATAGTGTCGCCCATAACGATCGCGGTCCGCGAGGACCTATTGAGTCGTAAGATCGACTCAAGTTCGAAATTCCAAACCTGTGGCAAAAAGAAACGCCGAAATGATCAGGAGGGAACATGGCGTTCAAAGGGGATGATCCCATCAATCGCCTCGTGGAATTGATGTGGCAAGAAAGCCAAATCATTCACGAGGACATCGCCATATACAAAGAAATCGCTAAAGCATCTGGCGAACGCACCTAGCAACGTCTCAAGGACGTCCTTGAACGCGACGGGATGCGCAAAGGGACACATTAACCCGCCCGCGCTTGAGTGGCGGGATGCCCAAGTACTCGTCGTCATCCGGCCTAACTCGACGCTCCAAATAACCAATCGACAGTTTGGGAATCTGAGTCAAAGCTGATCGTACCGGCTCCTGGGCGATAGGACCGGCATCGCCTATGCGTTTGCCGGGCTGATCAGCCGCCACGGTCGTAGGGCGGCGTCCGGTCCGCGGCTGCCGAATGCCACCCCCTTTTCAAGCCTCTAGCAACGGAATGTCTTTCGGCTATGGGGTGGGTTGCCATGACGGGAGAAACCAATATGCATAAGGTTATTGCCGCGTTTGCG
>JASHYD010000945.1 GCA_030043175.1 Xanthobacteraceae bacterium
CGTTGCATGAAAAAGCGTTTCCGGGCGCTGGACAGTGGATTCACCGCATCACCGGCTAATGATGGCCGTATAGCCGCTGCACCGCCGCAAGGCGCGAGTGCCCCATCCCAGCGTGCCGTTCCTGCACTCTCCTTTCGAAGAGGGACCGAATCCCTATACGCATCGCGCAGCGCTACCAAAACAATTCAGTGTTCAAGCGTGGCCTGTGCGACAAGCAGAAGGCTGACCTCGTCGAATATCTGAAAACACGGTTGGCTCGTAGACATCTCGCCGGCGCCGATTGCGGTGATTCATGTGGTCAACGAGCGCGGGGCGCGGTGGCAAGGGGAAACTGATAGTCTGTCGGGACCTCGCGAGCTGACCGCTGACATAAGGTTTTTCGGAGGCCAGTCAAACAGACGCTCCGCGCGCGCCTCGCCGGGGCGTCCGAGAAGCGCCGGCGCCCCTGTGCCGGGGACGCTTACTTGCGGTTTCCGCCCAACCGAGCGCGGCGCAGTGCGTCCGCCAGCGCGCCGCCTCGCTCCTCGCGGCGGGCCGCGGTCCCATCGCGCGGTTGGCCAGGCGAGGGACGGTCACCATCATTGTTCCGGGCCGTTGTGGCCGCGCGGTCTGCGCGCGGACCGACCTCATCCTCAAGACGCAAGGTCAGAGCGATACGTTTTCGCGGCTTGTCGACCTCTAACACTTTGACACGGACGATATCGCCGGGCTTCACCACCGCACGGGGATCCTTGACGAAGTCTTTTGACATCGCAGAGATATGCACGAGACCATCCTGGTGTACGCCCACGTCGATAAAGGCGCCGAACGCCGCCACGTTGGTCACCGTGCCTTCCAACACCATGCCGGGCTTCAGGTCGTCGAGGGTTTCAACGCCGTCCGCGAAAACCGCAGCCCTGAAAGCCGGGCGCGGATCGCGGCCCGGCTTTTCTAACTCGCGTAGAATGTCGATGACGGTCGGCAAGCCGTAGGTTTCGTCAACGAAACTCTTCGGCGAGAGGGCGCGCAGCGCCGTGACGTTGCCGATCAGCCCTTTCATGTTGGTGTTCGCCGCCTCGATGATCCGGCGCACCACCGGATAGGTTTCCGGATGGACGCCCGAGCCATCGAGCGGATCCTCACCGCCGGGTATGCGCAGGAAACCGGCGCATTGTTCGAATGCCTTTGGCCCCAGGCGCGGCACGTTTTTCAACACCTTGCGCGAGCGGAACGGACCATTGGCGTCGCGGTAGAGCACGATGTTCTGCGCAAGACCTGCGCCGATACCTGACACGCGCGCCAGCAGCGGGGCGGAGGCTGTATTGACATTGACTCCGACCGCATTGACGCAATCTTCGACAACGGCCTCGAGAGAGCGCGACAGTTTATGCTCGCTCACGTCATGCTGATACTGACCGACGCCGATCGACTTGGGATCAATCTTGACCAGTTCGGCAAGGGGGTCCTGCAGCCGGCGAGCAATCGACACCGCGCCGCGCAGCGTGACGTCGAGGTCAGGCAATTCCTCCGAGGCATACGCAGAGGCGGAATAGACCGACGCGCCGGCCTCAGAGACCACGATCTTGGACATCTTCAGGTCGGGCAGCACCCTGACGAGCTCGGAGGCGAGCTTGTCGGTTTCGCGCGAAGCAGTACCGTTGCCGATCGCGATCAGTTCCACCTTATGCTGCACGGCAAGCTTGCCGAGAATTGCGAGTGCCTCGGTCCACTGGCGCCGAGGTTCGTGTGGATAGATCACCGAGGTTGCCACGGCCTTGCCGGTGGCATCCACTACCGCGACTTTGACGCCGGTCCGGTAGCCGGGATCGAGTCCCATCGTGGCACGAGCGCCCGCTGGGGCGGCGAGGAGGAGATCGCGAAGATTGGCGGCGAACACCCGCACCGCCTCTTCCTCTGCACCGCTCCACAACCGCATCCGCAGATCGATGCCAAGATGAGCCTGGATCTTGGTACGCCAGGCCGAGCGCGCGGTCTCGGTCAACCACTTGTCGCCCGGGCGTCCATGGTCGCTGATGCCGAAACGACGCATGATCTGCAACTCGTAGGGACTGAGATCCGCAGTGGCGCCGGCCCGGCCCTCCGGTTCAATGCCGACATCGAGGATCTCTTCCTTCTCGGCTCGAAACAGCGCCAAAATGCGGTGCGGCGGCATTCTCGCCAGCTTCTCAGTGAAGTCGAAATAGTCGCTGAACTTGGCGCCGGTTTCCTGTTTGCCATCCCGCACCTGAGATACGAGGCGGCCGCTCGACCACATCTGTTCGCGCAGCGATCCGATCAGGTCGGCGTCCTCTGCGAAGCGCTCGACCAGGATGGCGCGGGCGCCGTCAAGGGCTGCAGCCAAATCGGCGACCTGCTTTTGAGCATTGATAAAGCCGGCTGCAGCCCTTGCTGGGTCGTTCTGCGGCCGTGCCAATAGCAGTTCAGCAAGCGGCTCCAGGCCCGCCTCCTTTGCAATCGCAGCCTTGGTGCGACGCTTAGGTCTAAAAGGAAGATAAATGTCCTCGAGCCGACCCTTGCTATCGGCAGCACGGATGGCATCCTCAAGCGCGTCATTGAGCTTGCCCTGCTCGCGAATCGAGTTGAGGACCACTGAGCGCCGCTCCTCCAGCTCGCGCAGGTAGCGTAGACGCTCCTCAAGCGTGCGCAACTGTCGGTCATCAAGCGCGCCAGTTGCTTCCTTCCGATATCGCGCGATGAACGGCACTGCCGCACCACCGTCGAGCAGTCCCATCGCGGCCATCACCTGCTCGCTGCGGACGCCAAGTTCCCGCGCAATCCGCTCCGCGATTGATGTTGTCACGCGCGCACCCATGAAGGGATTCATATCACAACCAGCATAGCCCCCTATCGAGGGCATGCATATGGACGATCACTTCGCGATTCGCCAAGCCCCATCGAACTGCTCAAGCCTCCGGCGGAGTTGGGCCGGAACCGGCGATCCGGGAGGGCCGCCGGTTACGACAAATCCACGACCGGTCAGTGTGACGCCGATGCTGATCGTCGAATTTGATTTTCGTCGCGGCGATTGTGATCCCGGCCCGCTGCGCTGTCGTCACCAGGGTCATCAGGAGGCTTTGGGCCGTACGCCGATCTCTCGTTGCCGGGTACAGATGCCCTGGCGCGGGCGCTCCAGTTCGCTCCGGCCGGTCGAGTTTTGCATTCGTCTAACCGAGTTTTTCGGCCAAAAAAGGAGCATGTCCAGTACCTGGATCATGCTCCTCGATCGGCTGCCGCGGCTTACGGGAGGCGAATATGCGCCTCGCCCGGCTTCCCGCTACAGCGGGGCCCCTGCGATTGCGACCGGCACGTCGGTGCCAGTCTTGGGCGCGGGCTTTGCCCAAGTCACGGTGCCACGGACATTGGCTCCTTGGGCGAGAGCCTGGGACAGCGTTACGGTGAGCTTCTCCTGGTCCCTTGGAGCGCTGCGCGCGAGCTTCCATGTGGCGACGTTGTTGGCAACGCCCTGATAGCCCTGTCCGGTAGCGGCCACCACGATGTAACCTGCCGGTAGGGTAAGGCTGACCGTCAGGCCTTCTGCGATCAAGCCCTTGCCCTGAATGCCAGTGTTCGTGACGGTCACGGGATAGGTCACGCCGGTGGGACCGGGCTCTCCCTTGCCGACCGCCGCCGCGAGCTGCGGGCGGAAGCCGATTTCGTCACGCGCCCAGAAGTAGATTTGGCGCAGTTGCGCCTCGGAGAGGCGCCCCCTGGAGAAATTCCCCATATCCAGGTTCGTTGCAGAATTTCCGATCTCTGCCCGATACGCCGGCATCGCGGTTGTGTGGTTGTAGACGAGGTTTGCGAAGTAGTCGAAATTCATGTTGTACCCGCCCATATTGTTGCGGGGCCCCTGGAACGCCGGTGTGTGGCACTGGCCGCAGCCCATATTGATCATGATTGCTTGCCCGGGCGGCGCTCCTGGAGGAACCTCGAATCTCCACTGGCCGGGCTCGGTCGGCTTCGGCAGCGATGAAAAATATGCGGCGAGATCGGCGGCGTCCTGCTCACTGACCTGGCTTGCGTCGAAGGCGGGCATGACCCCCCACGGCCGGCGAGCGGCGCGCAACACCTGTGCGGCGTTCAATCCGCGGCCGGCGAGATCCGGACCGAAACCGCCCTCGCCCGTGCCGCCATGGCAATTCCGGCAGTCCGTGTTCCGGGGTGCGACCCGCTCCCAGTACGCCTTTCCGGCTGCGGGACTGCCGGTGACCTGAGCCGAGGCCCCGCTCGGAACGAGCGGGAGCACAAGTAGCGCAATAGCCAGCTTTTTCATGATGACGTTCCCCCTGATCGACACCCGCCTTTGCGCGGGTGTTGCTCTTTTATTGTACCCCAAAACGGGGTCTGTCTACGGCATCATATCCGTAGTTCCCGCCAATCCGCGCAAGGCGCGGTGCTTGCGTGTCGTGGCTCCTTGCAATGCGCCCGCGGATCCGGCGGGACCAACCACTTACTAACCACTTGCGGCGATTGGTGCACAATGGGCGCTGGTTTTGGTAACAGGGCAAAACTTATGGCCGTTCCGTTGGTCATGGCCTCTCCGGGCCATCTCAATAACGAGCGCTGCATCTCCTGATCGGGATCGCCGCATGAGCCCGGCGATGACGCCACGAGCCTTGCGCCCTCACCTAAAAAGTTGGTTTTGTAGCGAGCGGCGGAAAGTAGCTAGGCCTCTGATTAGCTTGCATAATATGCCGACTTTCGGGCTGCGTGCGAGGTTCGATTCCCCTCGCCCGCACCAATAGCCAGCCGACCGACTTGTCAATAAACATTTGATAAAACGGGTGAAAATGAGCTGTTCGCTCCTGTTGCTCCCCAGTTTTGCCTCTTTGTGGGATACAGTATGGGATACAAACTGGGATACATCCTCGGGAGGCACGATGCTTCGGCAGCCGCAACAGGACCGATTTTTGGTCCCCCGCAATGACGTTTTGTATTATTGGCGCCGCGTTCCCAAGGCTCTCAAGGAAATCGACATTCGCGCTCCGATTGTGCGCCACTCCCTGAG
>JASHYD010000946.1 GCA_030043175.1 Xanthobacteraceae bacterium
AAGCGGCCTCTTGCCAGGACAACTCCTCGAACCGTGACAAGCCCTCAGGCCCCAGCACAGCCGCCTCGCCGTCGATCGTGAAGCTCTTGGCCCTGATCAGCTCGGCGGCTCTACACGGGATTGCGCCCCAGCGATGTGGTGTGCCTTGGCCGGCAGCACATCGAGACAGAGTGTCCGAGACAGAGTGACAACGATCCGAACCAAAAAGAACGATCACGGTCACCATTCCAATCCCGCCGGCGCTCAGTGAAATCCTTGCATCCGGCCATGTGGCGATCTCGCGTTCATCTGCGGTGAGAGAGGCCAGCCACTCAAGAAGGAGTGGTTCGGCAATCTGTTCCGCGATGCTTGCAACGCCGCTGGCGTGGCAAGAGCGCGCATCGCGTCCGCAAGATCGGTGCGACCGTGCCGCCAACAACGGCGGTCACCGAACTGGAAGCGGTCTGCGGTTGGCAGGGCGGCGGCATGGCCTCGTTTACACCCGTGCCGCTGATCGAGCCCTTTGGCCAAAAGGGCGCCATGGCCAAGCTAACGACTGGCGAACAATCAATTCCCCCGCCTAGCGGAAAGGTGCGGGATCCACCGGCAAGGGGAGCGGGCGAGATCGGGCCCTGTGTCGGCTCCTGGGTGCTATGTAAAACGATATGGCCTCACATCCCGATTGTCGTCGATCCTTGGGCTTGAGATCGGCTGATCACCGAACCCGAAGGAACCTCCTCGTGACACAAAACCCCTTCGGGCCTCGGGGTCTATTCACCTCGCTACGCCAGCAATCCGGTCATCGGCGCGACAGCATCGCTGTCCGGGAAGATGTCCGCCGTTAGCACGCTTTCGTCCACGCGCAGGTGATCGTGCAGCAGGCCCTTGAGGACGGCGCGCAGATCAGTGGTTGCCTTGAGGTCGCGCGCCTCGTAAAGGTCGGCCTCCTTGACGCCGGGCCAATCGGCCACCACACGGCCGCCCTTGAGCGCACCGCCCAACAGCAGCGCGACGGTCGCGGTGCCGTGATCGGTACCGGCGGTGCCGTTGATGCGGGCGGTGCGGCCGAACTCGGTGATAAGCGTCACCACGGTCTCGTTCCAGGCGACGCCCATGTTGGTCTCGATTGCCCCGAGTGCCGCATCGAGTGCGCCGAGCAGTTGCGCCAGCCTGCCGTTGACCACACCCTCGTTGTTGTGGGTGTCCCATCCGTCAAGCGCGAGCGCGCCGACACGCGGACCGTCCGGGTTCGCCAGGAACTTCGCCGCCGCGCCGGCAGCTTCGGCGAAATAGGCGCGTACCTGGTCGATGGTGCCGACCTGAACGACCGGGCCCATTTCGCCCGGCTTGCGGGGCGACGCCGCCGGCGCGAGAGACGACAGGTCAATGCGATCTTCCAGCACGCGCGCGAGCTTGGAATCGGTGTGGCGATAGAGGTCGAGCAGGCGCACCGTGGTGTCGTCGCTCACCGGCGGCAGCCGCGGCGGTACCCATGACAGTACCGGCGCAGCACCCCGCACCACCAGCGGCGTTATCGGGCCGACCGCAAAGGTTCGCCGCCCGTTAGTGCTGGTGCGGACGCGGTCATCCGGCTCGAGTTTGACGAGGGCGCGATTGAGCCAGCCGCTATCAGCTCGGCCAGGCCCCGCGAGGCCGCTTTCGAGCACGTCCTGCCCGTCGAAGTGAGAGCGCTCGCGGTAGGGTGTCGCCACCGCATGTACCACAATGGCCTGACCGGCCTTGTAGAGCCGATGCAGGTTCGGCATTGCCGAATTGAGCGCGAAGAAACCGTCGAGCGGCAAGGCTGGCGTCGCGCCGTCGAGCTTGAGGGCGCTGTCGCCGCGCAGCTTCACCCAACCGGGGTCACCGACCGGCGCCACCGCGGCAAGTCCGTCAAGCGCGCCACGCAGAACGATAGTGAGGAAACGCGGATCGCGGCCTTCAGCGCGCGCGATCTTGGGTACGAAGGCCCAGGCGAACAACGCGCCCGAGCCAAGCAACAGCTCGCGGCGGGTTGCGGTGTGAGGACAAGAAACGGGAAGCCTGACGGACATGATCATCTCCGTTGGAATTCGGGGGCCATCAGCAGCAACACGACCGCCTGCTGCTTGTTTTCGGCGCGGTTGACGGCATTGCGAGTCTCAGGCGAGGCGAGCGGGCCGAGCGAAGCTTCAAGCATCGCCCTGGGATCGAGCCGGTCCTCAATGTTGGGGTTCTGCGCATACGCATTTGCAGTTTCGAGGCGATGGGCGATGCTATCAATCCAAGCCGCCTCATCATCGGGGAATCCCTTAGGCGCGGGCGGACGCCATAGCGGCTCGCCGAGCCGCGTGAGCGACGGCGCGGCGCGCCGCACGTCCACGCCGTTGAAGCCTCCGGCGCGGATATAGCTCATCATCCATTCGCTAGGCCGCTTGAGCTTGGTCTGCTCCGGCGCCCACGATTCTGGCGCCATCGCAAGGGCGCGCGCCACCTGCCAGAGGTCGCCATCCGTCTCGACGAACTTCTGCCGCAGCGTTTCGATCAGCGTCGCCGGAGGCTCGTCGGCGATGAAATGCCGCGCGAGCTTGGTTGCGACATGTAGTGCCGTCGCCGGATGGCGGGCGAGATCGGCGAGCACCTCCTTGCCTTGCTCAAATCCGGAGTCGCGATAAGCCTTGCCAAGCACGGTCTGCGGACCGGGCTCATGAAAGCGCGGGTAGAATAGGAACTCGCCACCGCGCTCGGGGACATCCCCGTAGGTGGTCCAACCGGTGATCACCTTGGCAAAGCTCACCACGTCATCCTGGGTGTAGCCGGTGCGCACGCCAAGCGTATGCAACTCAAGGATCTCGCGGCCGAGATTCTCGTTAAGGCCGCGATCGCGGTTGATCCCGGCCACCGAGTTAGGGCCCATCGACGCCGAATTACCCAGATAATTCAGCATCGCCGAATGACTCTCGGCGGCAATCAAAAGGTCGACGAACTTGCCGAGCACGTGCGGACGGATCGCCTCGCGCTCATAAGCACCCGCCTGCACGGTAATGTCGGAGTTGATGCAGAAATGGTTCGACCAGAACCATACCAGGCGCTCGGCAAACCCGATCTCGGCCCGCACGGCGCCGTCGTAGTGGGCCTTAGCCTCACGGAAGAAATTCTCAATCATCGGAGTTTCTTGCTGCGGGGGCATCGCCTTTGCTTCCGCGGCTTTTGCCTCGGCACCCTTGGTGTCTGCGGACTTTTCCATGCCGGCGCTTTCGCTCGCCGAATTTTGCATCGTCGGATTATCAGCGGCGAGCTTCGCGGCTTCCTGCCTTGCGGCCTTTGCGGCCTCTTGGCGCTTGGTCTCCAACTTTTGCTTCGCCGCACGCTCGGCGACGAAGTCCGACGCCATGCGGCTCGCGGCGCCGCCGCTCATCAGCCCGGCATCTGGAATCTTGCCGGCGTTTGGCTTGTCGAGCTCCGCAAGGAGCGCGCCTCTTGGATCGGATGCGATCGCCGCGATGGTACCGGGACGGGGTCCGAACCCGAATCGGTGCAGCGCGAGAGCCGCTCCCCGGGGATCAAGGGTCATGACTTTGTTCCTGCGGTTGATGGCATCGGGTCCCTGCACAGCCAGCAAATTTGGCCGAGGCCGGAGATGCAAGGAGTGTCAGGCTCGGGGCCGCTGCCCCGAGGAATCGAGTGATCACCGTTTCTTCGAACAGGTATCGTGACGAGTCTGCTTACCGGTCGCGATTTCCAATCTTTTGCATGGCAAACGTCAGTCGGCATCCAGCTTGATCAAGACGCGCGAACGCCAGCAGATGCGATGTTCAACGTCGCCGTTCGAATACGTGAGGGTTTCGACCCCGGGTGTGAGATCGGATGTGATTAGGGTGCGGCCGTCGGCCGAAATGAGACCCGTACGCATCGGAACGCCCTCGAGCCTGAAGGCCTGCCCCGCCCGCGGCCCGGTCAAAACGTTTCCAACGTCCGTTCCTGGGACCGTTTGCACAGTAAACGTGTCGTCTGTCACCGTGTCGGTGATCGAAGCGCTGCTCTGGCTGGAGCTCGCTGCCGGCAGGAACCCGACTGTCGGAGGAGGAGTGATCGACGTGGTGCTTATTGCGAAGGTTCCGGTGCCGTTGCCATTGAAGGTCTCAACTCCTTCATTAGCCATGGAAGACGAAAAGGTGGTGCCGAGGGCTTGGAGTCTGTCGTTAAATCCACCCGAGGCATAAAGGCAGCCGTCGGTGCCGGTGAAGCCGTAGGTTCCTTTCAGATGTGAGGAATCGGCGATTGCGTTGGCCGAATAGATCGTTACCACGGCTGACACTGATAACATTAACAAACGTTGCATGAGCTTGCTCCCCATTAGAATGCGTGAGGCGGCACCCGGCATTTTTTCCAGACCAGGATGGTATAGCTAACGAATTACATTGTGTAATGCTACTATATGTAGCATGCATGGGCGTGCAGCGCAAGCCCTTTTCCGGTGGGTACACTGCTTTCGACGCGCTTGGCGAAAATGCGGGCTAAATGGCCGAAGGCGTAATCCCGTCGAATGGGAACAAGGGCGGGTTACGTGTTCGGCTAATACCACTGACTCATAAACCTACGAGTCAGTCAGTACTGCGGGCCGAGCGCCATTCGCCCGATCTTGCCCTGCTTGACGAGGCCGATGCGCCACTCCGCCGAGCCATTGGCAAAATTGACGAAGTAGACGTCAGTGCCATTCGCTACAGCGGCCCGGAACAACATTGCCCGCAACGCACCGAGCCTCGCCAATATCGCCTGGTTGAGAACCAGCTCGTGGCGCGTGTACCTAGCTATTTGTGGCGTCATGTCGTCATAGTTTGGCTCGCCGCGGCGGAGCGCGTCGATATACCGGCGAAGCGCCAGCTCGCTGCCCGACATGGGAGTTGTGCGCTGCGGCGCAGGCCCGGCGGCCCGGTCGCGCGCGTCGGCTCGGATGGTGAGGAACCGCGTGCTTTGTCCCGGCATGATGATCTCGAGGCATTGCCCGGAGGCATCCGTGACGACCCAGGGCTGGCCGATATAGGTTAGGAACGGCGCCGACCGGTCGTCACCGATCATGAGGTCGCGCGATCGCCTGCCGTCACCATCCAGGGCGAACGCGCGGATGTCGGCGCCGCTCTCATTGTAGAGCAGCAGTTGGATGGGCACGGTGTCCCGCACCGCTTTCAACGTCTGCTCCTGGGTGCAGGTTAGTATTTCACCGGGCGTGCCATCGCCGTCGGGCCGGAAGCCGATGTCGTCGATGTTTCCGTCCGGACCCAGTCGCACGCGGAATTCTCCAAGACCGCTCGCGAATTTGGCACCGTAGATGTCGTAGCCGCCGGGCCCGACGCCGCGAAAGAAGACCGACTCGACGGCGCCGAGCGCGGTGAGCATGGCGTGCGACTGAGCGATTTGCCGGCGGGCGATATCCGCCAGATGCCTGCTCATGCGTTGGTAGCTTGGAGCGGCGCGTTGCAGATCGTCAATTGCCCACAAAATCGCGGCTTCGCTCCCGTCTGCCGGCAACTGATCCTTGAACCGGTCCGGCGCAGTAGCGAGCTGGCGGGCGAAGGCATTCTCGATTTCTTGCGCGCGCGCGGTGTCGATGCGGACCGCGCGCCGTTTCATCCCCGGTTCGGTGAGCAGCAACGTGGTGGCGCGGCCCTCGACGTCGGACGTGAATGTGATAGTTTCGTCGGTGTTCTTGGAGACGAACTCACTATCGCCGTGCGCCGTCGCCTCCAATTTCGGCCGTCCAGTCTCCTGCACGATCAGGCGATCTCCCGCGCGCGCCACGGCGACCGCGCGAAAGAGAGCGAACTCGTAGTAACCAACGTAACGATCGAACGGGTGCGGCTCCCCCTCGAGTGTATCGGCGTGCGGCGTGGGCGTGCCCGACCTGGCGGCCACGCTTTCGGTCGACGGCTTCGACGCGCCCGGCACGACGGCGCCTGCGGAAAACATCACCGCCGGAGCAACCGCAATCGCCACCAGCGAGCGTTTTCGCCAGCCCATGCGAGCCGGCACGGCCGTCCCGGCCAGAATTCGCTCAACCCGTTTGCGCAGCGTACAGGCCCGCGCCATCGCAACAGCGACCGTCGCCTTATGAAGGGCAAGGTCGACCAGAATGCCGGCGTAGGACGGCCGGTCGTCCAGCATTTCGAGTACCGTGTCGTCGCTGATGATTTCCGCGAGCTCCGCCATGCGGACGAGCAGCCACCATGCGAGCGGGTTGAACCAGAACACCGCGCGGTTGAACGCCGCCAGCAGCAGCACATAGAAATCGCCGTGGGTGACATGCGATCTCTCGTGTGACAGCACGGTCTGCCGCTTCTCCTCGCCCCAAGCGGCGTATTCGGCGGGAAGCAGAACCGTCGATCCGAACGTGACCGGCATCCCGACGGCATCGCTCACACGCACGTCGGCGCCGCCGATCCAACCTTCGTGAATCGGTCGGGCGGCGCGGGCCATCCGCCTGCTGAGTAGCAGGCCGGCGAGCAGCCGCAGAAGCATTACGCCAGCGACGACGACATAGAGAGCTGCGGCTAGCGTGGGCCAGTCGAAGCCTGACCAGCCGCGCCCACTCCGATCACCGGGGTCGAGCGTCACCGGATGCGGCGGCTGGACGGCGCTGGGCGCCGCCACAGGGGGCAGGGCAATGGGGGCTTGCGCTGGAAGCGCTGGAATCTCGCCGTGTTCCGGCAGCGGGCGTGAGAGTGTCGACGATAGGGTCTCCACCAGGCGCAATGGTGGTGCGGCGGCGGGTAGTGTCACGGTGAGATGACGCATCAGAACCGGCATCGAGAGGGACGCAACCAGCACAACCATCCATGCGGTCATATGAGCGCGCGGGTTCCGCACACGCAGAAGCGCCAGGCCGAGCCATACCGCAGCGCCGAGCGCCAGCGACCGCAGTGCCGATTCCAGAAGGAGGCCCAACATTACCGCTTCCCTCTCTTCGCTTTCGCGACCTGGTCGGCCAAGGCGCGCAGTTGCCGTCGGTCGAGCATGGCGGTATCGACCATGCCGACGAGAACCTCCTCGACCGATCCGTTGCAAAACGAATCGACGATCCGCTGGACAGCCTTGGCCGCAACTTTCCGACGCGGATGCCTCGCCTGATAGACATAAGTCCGCCCGTCGACGTCATGATTGACGTAACCCTTCTCCTCCAGTTGCCGAAGCACGGTGCGAACCGTCGTTTCCTTGAGGCGCCGCCCCAGTTTCTCGCGTACAGTCTCTGCCGTGAGCCGCCTCTTGGCCCAGGTCAGCTGCATCACCTCACGTTCGAGGTCGCCCAGGTCCGGCATGCTTTCGTTCATCGCACTCTCGCGCTCACAGATCAGTCGGCGGCGCTACGAATTGTAGCATGAACGGCAAGGCCGCGCCAATTTTTGGCGCGCCCAAATTCGGCGGGAATTTGTAGGTACGCACTGGAAAAGGCTTGCATTGCACACGCATAATTGCCCTCAGTCTGAATAGGAATAAAACCTGCACTTGATGTCAGCTAAAAAAATTCAGCAATATAAACAGAAAATTGTATTTTATGGGACATCGATCCTAAAAGCAGTACAGCGAATTTAATCTTTGCTTGGGTGTATCGCCGGAAAACTGACTTGCATTGCAGTCGCACACATGCTGCGGATCGTAGCATTATAAAGTGTAATCCTGTGACGATCGTACGGCGCGCAGCAGGCCGGCACGTTGTCCACAACAGTGTCGGCGACGCCGTCGAGTGCATGGGGTTTCTCCAGCGCGAGTCCGTGGGATCAGGATGACGGGAAAATCGGCAGTAACCGCGCACGCATTTCGAGTGTGTAAATTAGAAAAACCAATAGGGAGACAGCAATGCGTCAATTTATGATGACGGTGACGGCCCTCGCGGCGCTTGGACCTATGGTGGCCACAGTACAAGCTGAGATCCTCCATGGAGGGCCCATGAAGAACGGAAATCAGTGCTTCAAGTATTCTGCCGGAAATGACAAGGATGGGCGGTTTGGCACCTGGGGCGCCTGTCCGCAAGAAGCCAACTTGAGGCCGACCGCAGCGCCTCGACTACTCCCGCCAGACGGCGGAGCCGCAGGTCGGACAGAAATCACTGACGTGGCGGGTGCGCGTATCGCGCTGGGTCCTGTGGACAGTCACTTCAGCCAGATCATTGTGGCGACCAGGAATAGCACGGCCGCAAACGACACGATGGTTTTCTCATAACGTGTAGCGATGCGGCGATAATGCTTGATTTTGTTAATGAACCGCTCGACCAAGTTGCGCTCTTTGTAGAGGTCCTTGTCGTACGGGATAGCCTGCGAGCGGGAGCG
>JASHYD010000947.1 GCA_030043175.1 Xanthobacteraceae bacterium
CGCTTGATCAGTCCGATAAAGCCCGGTCTCGGCGAGCTCGCAGCCGTCGCTACGTGAGCTTCGCCTGCGATCGGGTCTTAGAAGAAGAGCGTTGGTGAAAGCCGCAAATGTTCTCGTTGGCTCAGCTTCGACGCCTCGGTCCGTCGCTCCTCGGGCTCCTTCTGCTAGCCCAGGTCGCCGGTATCGTTCCGTTGATCGCCGCCCATATCCAGCACGCCTTCGAGAATGACCAGGATGTTGCTGCCGACGTGTCCGAGACCGGTAGGGTCGCCCACGTCCACTATCATCATGTCCATCACAAGGGTGGACAGCCGCACCCGCATGATAGCAGCGATCCCAACGATCAATGCTGTACCCTGGACCACCACTTGGCTGGCGTGCTCCCGCTTGCGACCGGCGTAAGCCGGAGCGGCTTGACAGTAGCGGTCAGAGTCACGCTGCCGCGAGCGCTCGTCGGCACCGAGCCCGGGTCGCCCGACCGCCCACCGAAACTCCCATTGTCGATCTGAATTGCGCGGCGCCCGGCCGATTTGGCCGCGCGCACCGTCCGGATCCGGCAACCACGGAGCGTTCATGCTCGGGCATCTTTGGCGGCACGACGCCTCGCCGCGTCGCGAGAGGCGATTGCGCCCTGTTTTGCTTGCGGTGATCGAAACGGCCGCCATAGGGATGGCAGTCGTCATTACGACATCTCCCATCCGCGCTGACGGCAGCGAGACCAGGACTGCTCTCATCGATAGCGAGCACTTGTTCGGATTCGTCGAAGGCGCCGATATCGGCGGGCAGGGCGAAAGAGAGTTCGTGGCCGACTCGACCTTGCGCGGCGGCAGAAGCGCCGGCACCTTCGCCGACACGGCCTCGGAACTCGAGTTCAAATACACAGCGTTTCAAAACTTCCGGATTTCGGCCGCCGCGTCCCTTGCCTATTACGACGTCGCGGGCGTCGCCGGAATCGAGAATGCCCGGCACGCCGCCATGCAATCAATGTCGGTCGACGCGCGGTTCGCGATGCTTGATCGCGCACAGGCGCCGTTCGGCCTCACCTTGAGCGTCTCGCCGCATTGGGGCTTCGTGGACGAAACGAGCGGCGTGCCAGCTGGCCACTATGGCACTGAAATCGAGCTGCTCGCCGACCGCGAGCTTGCGCCCGACCGGTTGGTCGCAGCCATCAACCTGCTGTTTGCCAACGACCGCACGCGCCCCGTCGCATCCGATGGTCTCGAGCACGAATCACTCATTGGCGCCGGCGCTGCACTGGCAGCGCAGATCATGTCCAACCTCTGGCTGGGAGGGGAGACGCGCTACCTGCGCGACTACGGCGGTTCCGCACTCAATGTTTTCGCAGGTCAGGCGCTCTATATCGGCCCAACCGTCTATGCGCGGCTCGCCGCAAACGCCTTCGTGTCGGTGGCGTGGAATTTTCAGATATGGGGCTTCGCGCCCGCCGCTGCGGGAGCACTCGATCTGGCGAACTTCGAGCGACATCAAGTCAAGATGCGATTCGGATTCGAATTTTGAGCGCGAATCGAGAGTTGCAATGATATGAAAATGCACGAGCCCTCCAGTTCCGGACGGATGTGCCGCGCAGCGGCAAGCGGACGGCCCCCGGTCGCGCAAGCCGCGCGACAGCGTCATGAGGGAGTGCGGGTAAGTACTTTTTAGAAAAATCGTCCGATTACCGTAGTAGATCGTTGCCAATAGGCAAGTTCCGCGACAATTTATATTGCATCCTTCCGCATAACAGTTAAGCCATTACTGTGGGTGATTCGCGGGAATCAGCGCTTGCAGTTCCGAGCGCTGGGTGGGTGCAGGACATGGGGTTGAAGTCGGCGTGGCGTGGTATCGATTTCAAGGCGGCGTTTGAACGATCGCAGGAGCTCAATCGGCAACGCGGGCGGGTGCCGGCCGCGCGAGCATCTGCGCGCTATGGCGCTGCCGCAATGATGGCGGCTCTGGTTGGGGGATGTGCGGTCGGTCCCGATTTCATCGCACCGGCGCCGCCTGACGTTGCGGGTTACACGGCCGGTCGCGCGCCGGCGAGCACCGTTGGGGCGGACGTGCATGGCGGAGAGGCGCAGCGCTTTTTAAACGGCCGCGACATCCCGGGCGACTGGTGGCGCGTGTTCGGCTCGCGGGGGCTGATGACGCTGACCGAACGAGCCGTGAAAAACAACCCCGACCTTGCCGCCGCCCAGGCGGCGTTGCGCGTGGCGCAGGCCAATCTGGCTGCCGGCAAGGCGGCCCTCTTTCCGAGTGTACAAGGAGAATTCGACGCATCGCGCCAGTCGATCGGAAGCGTCATAGCGCCGTCGACCAACAGCGGAGCCACGCTGTTCAATCTCTACACCGGTCAGGTGTCGGTCTCCTACACGCCAGACGTGTTCGGAGGCATCAGGCGCAATATCGAATCGCTCCAGGCCCAATCGGACAACCAGCGCTTCCAGCTTGAAGCGACCTACCTGACCCTGACCTCGAATATTGTGGTCGCCGCCGTGCAGGAGGCCTCGGTGCGCGGACAGATCGACGCCACGCAATCGCTCATCAAGATCGCCAACGACGTGCTCAAATTGCTGCGCACGCAATTCGACGCCGGCCAGATCGCACAATCGGATGTGGTGGCGCAGGAAGCCGCGCTGGCGCAGATCGAGCAAACGCTTCCGCCGCTGCAGCGGCAGCTCGAGCAACAACGTCATTTGCTTTCGGCGCTCACCGGGGGCCTCCCTGACAAGGAACCGCCGGAGAAGTTCACTCTCGGCGGGCTCAAACTGCCGCGCGGCCTTCCGCTCAGCGTGCCGTCGCGACTCGTCGAGCAGCGCCCCGACCTGCGCGCCGCCGAGGAGAACCTGCACTCGGCGAGCGCGCTGATCGGCGTCGCAGTCGCGAACCGTATCCCGAATGTGACGCTGACCGGCAATCTCGGCAGCTCGTCGTTGACGATCGCACAGCTGTTTTCGTCCGGTACTGGATTCTGGACCATAACCGGCTCGGTGGTGCAACCGATCTTCGACGCGGGACTGCTGTTCCAACACGAGGTCGCGGCGCGCGCAACCTTCGAACAGGCGGGCTCGCAGTATCGCAGCACGGTCGTCACCGCATTTCAAAACGTCGCCGACAGCTTGAGCGCCCTGCGCAACGACGCAGTGGCGCTGCAAAAGGCCGTTGCCGCCGAAAGCGCCGCCGACCGGAGCCTGACGATCACGCGCCGGCGGCTGGAACTGGGTGACATCAATTACATCCTGGTCCTCAACGCGCAGCAGACCTACTTCCAGGCGCTGCTCACGCGCGTCCAGGCACAGGCCAATCGCTTTGCCGACACCGCCGCATTATTCCAGGCCCTGGGCGGCGGCTGGTGGAACCGCGAGGACCGCGAGCCGCCGAAGCAGTATCCGTATTTCCATAATCTGACTGAGTAAAAAAGAGCGCGTAAAGTCGGCGGTTACGGGTTTGTCGGCGCATCCTGGCCGTGTTTGACGGCGTAAACTGTCGAGCTTTCTTCAAAGCGCGCCGGTCATCGGCGTTTAACAGCGCATTGTTGCTTCGTGGTGTATTGACCGGAAAGCTGATGGTGGTCCCGAACCACCAAGGTGGTGCGGAGCACTTGCGGGCACTCCTCCGACACCATTACCAGATGTGCACGGCACCTGTTTCCCCGCGTTGATGACGGCGCCGAGCTCGCGACCGCGGCGGCACACCTGTTCGTTGTCTGAAATAGTATAGGGGGCATTGCTACGCGACATGATTGCGGCATGGTGGAGGTTCCGTTAATGACTTCGAAGCATCGAGATCGAAGCAATATCCGTTTTTTAACTTGACGGAGTGAACGAAGTCGCGCTGCGATCGGTTTGGGCGTCGGTCCTCTCCCTGCCCCAGCGCGGGGCGCAACAGCAAAGCGTATTGCGCCGTGGAGCTGGCGGATTACGCTGAGCTTCATCGGGCCGGCCAGTCGTTGGACCCAGCGGGCTGATCCGCCCTACGGCCTCTGCATCCGGGCGAGGGAGGGGAGGGGCGGCCCATCAGAGATGAACTTAGAAGGCGCGCAAGTTCGGATGCGATGATCGCCTAAAC
>JASHYD010000948.1 GCA_030043175.1 Xanthobacteraceae bacterium
CGGGCTCCACCTGAATATTCATCGCGTGCTCCCGTCTGGTGGCAACGAAACGCCGGAATTGATCACCATGCCACGCGCGATCCCGATCGCGAGAATTGCCAGTACGATCCAAACGATCAGCAGTGTCGCCATGGTGTGCTCTTAACGCGCTCTTACGTCGTTACGTTACCGGACCGCGTCAGCGTTGCTGGTCACAACCTACTTACCGGTTGCCGGGGCGTCTGGGCGAATCATTACTTCGCCGCCGTCGACGAGGTTGACGGGCGGGTTGAGGATCACCTGATCTCCCGGCTTGACCCCGGAGTCGACTTCGATCCGCGTGCCCAAATCGCGCTTCACTCCCACCTTGCGAATCTCTGCTTTGCCATTGCTGACAATCGCCACCTGCATCCCGTCGCGGTTGAAGAGGATCGCATCGGCGGGCACTGAAAGGCTCGGCGCCTTTTGCGGGATGTGAAGCTCGATCGTGCAATAGATCCCAGGAGAGAGAGCGCGGTCCGGATTTGGTATGTCGATTTCGGTCAGTAGCGTCCGCGTGCCGGACTGCAGCGCATCGGCGATCCGGGTGACCGTACCCGGGAACCGATGATCGGGGAATTCGGGCACGCGCACGATGGCTTCAATTCCCGGCGCCACCCCGAAGGCAGCGTCCTGCGGCACGTACACCCAAACGCGGATGACGTCCTCCTGCATGACCTCGAACATGAAGGTGCCACTGGTGGCATTACCCTGCACGAGACTGCCAACATCAACGTTGCGCTGGGTGATGACGCCGTGGAATGGCGCCACCACCGAAGCATAGTCCCGGTTCTGACGAAGCGTTTTGATCTGGTTCTCCTGGGCTTTGACGTTATGTTGGGCAACCGCAACTGCGGCCTCCTGCGCCTTGAGATTCTGGACGTCAACGGTTCCTTGCTGTTGGGTTGCCCAACCTTTCTTGACCAAGGGTTCGTCCCGGCCCCAAGTCACCTCGGCTAGCTTGCGATTGGCCTCTGCCTGGTCCAGCGCCGATTTGAGCTGATTGAGCGTTGCCTCGTTCTGCGAAATCTGGTCGTCGAGCTCCGGTACTGCAAGTTCCGCCAGCAGATCGCCCGCCTTGACGCGATCGCCAATATCGACATTGCGCTTGTCGATGTAGCCGGTGGCGCGGGCATAGATGTTCGCCGCCGCGAATGCGGCCGTCGTGCCAGGCAAGGTGACCGAGACAGTAGCGGGGCTCGCCTCGATGGTCGCGACCCGCACGCTGGGCACGAAATCGCGCTTCTGCCTGACGGTGGCCGCGACTTCTTGTTGCTGCGAATAGTTCCCCCACGCGCCCAGCGCCAGTCCGCCAGCGAGCAACGAGAAACCGCCCAGCGCAAACAGACGCCCACCCACGCGGCGCCGATGCTTTTGGCCCTTCTTCACCTTGTTGTCGCTAGCGCGGTCGTCGGCGCGATCCCTCGTGATCGCGCGACTATGGTCACGGAGTTGGATGACAAGATCATTCATCTGGGAGTTCCTCAAATACGCCTTGGGCTGCGAGGCCGTCGTTGCGCTTGCGCAGCACGGCAAAGAGATACGGGACGATGAGCAGGGTGGTGGGCGTCGCAAACAGGAGGCCGCCGATGACGGCACGTGCGAGCGCCGCATTCTGCTCCTCGCCAGCGCCGCCGATCGCCATCGGAATCATGCCGACCACCATAGCTGCGGCCGTCATCAGGACCGGGCGAATCCGCGTATGGCCAGCGTCGAGGGCGGCGCGGAAAGCGGTCCTGCCTTTAAACTGCTGCTCACGCGCGAACGTGACTAGCAGAATAGAGTTTGCCGAGGCGACGCCTACCGCCATGATGGCGCCCATCAGCGAGGGCACGTTGAGGGTCGTGCCAGTGATGAACAGCATCGTAACGATGCCGCAGAACGTTGCCGGCAGCGCCAGGATCACCACAAATGGGTCGCCCAAATTCTGGTAGTTGACGACCATGAGCAGATAGACGAACACGGCCGCAAACAGGAGCCCAATGCCAAGATTGCGGAAGGACTCGCGCATGCTCTGGATCTGCCCGAGAACCTGGATGGTATTGCCGGGTTTAAGTTCCTTCTGGAGATCAGCGACGACCTTGCCGATGTCGGACGAAATGCTTCCGAGATCGCGGCCTTGCGCGCTGGCATAGATGTCATAGACGGGCTGGATATTGGTCTGGTTCAGATTGGTCGGCACGCGGTCGCGCTGCAGGGTAGCCACGTTGCTTAGGAGCCCCGGTATCGGCGGGCCATTGGCCGCGAGCGCGGTCGATACCGGCGTGTTGCGAAGTTCGTTGAGCGAGCTCAGCAGATGCTGCGGCGTTTGCACGGCGATGTAGTAGGGAATCCCAGCCGCTGGATCGGTCCAGAAATTGGGTGTCACCTGTTCGGAGGAGCTGAGGCTGATGTTGACATCATTGGCGATAGCTTGCGCATTCAAGCCGAGTTGCAACGCCCGCGACCGATCGATGTTCACCATAAAGGCTGGGGCATCGAGTTCCTGCTGAAGATGGGCGTCCGCGACGCCCGGAATGCCTGCGAGCCGCCGCCGCAGTTCGTTCGCCACACGCAGATTGGTGCCACGATCACGCCCGACAACCCGAACGTCGATCTGTGCAGGCAATCCGAAATTGAGGATTTGCGTGATCATGTCAGCCGCTTGGAAATAGAAGGTCACCGACGGAAAGGCGGTCGGCAGTGCCTCGCGCAGCCGGCGCACATAATCAGCGGTCGGCGCGTGCCGCTCCTTGAGCGATATCAAGATCACGCCGTCGTTCACATTGATGGTCGAGCCGTCAGTGAACGCAAGATTGTAGACCCGTTGCGGCACGCCGATGTCATCAACGATGAGGTCGCGGTCGCGCTCCGGAATGACCTCCCGGATCTTATCCTCGACCGCCTGAAAGATTTGCTCTGTGGCTTCGATGCGAGTCGCCGCCGGTGCGCGAACGTGGAGCTTGATCTGGCCGCCGTCGATGGCGGGGAAGAAGTCGTGGCCGACCACGGTCAGCATCACGCCGCCCAACGAAAGCATCAGCGCGGCGACAATCGGAACAATGAGACGCCGCTTGAGCAGCATGGTCAGCACCCGCAGGTAGCCGCGTCTAAACCGTTCGAAGCCATGCTCGAACCGCTGGTGAAGCCGCCCGAACCAGTTACTCGCACCATTGGTTCCGTGGTGGTGCTCGCCCTTGAGCAGCACGCCGATGACGACCGGCGTCAGCGTCCGCGAGAGCACATACGACGCGAGCATCGCGAACACGACCGCAAACCCGAGTGGGGTAAACAGGAATTTTGCCGGTCCTTCGAGGAACACCACTGAGGTGAACACGCAGCTGATCGCCAGCGTCGAGACCATCGTTGGCACCGCTATACCGGCGGAGCCGTGCAGCGTCGCCGCGGCGAGATTCATGCCTTCCCCGCGCAGCCGGTGGGTGTTTTCGATCGTCACCGTCGAATCGTCGACGAGAATGCCCACTGCGAGCGCCATGCCGCCGAGCGTCATGGTGTTGAGCGTGTGGCCCATGAAGTACAAAATGACAATCGATGTGAGGATCGACAGTGGAATCGAGATCAAGACGATCAAGGTGGACCGCCATGAGCCAAGAAACAACAGGATCATCAGCCCTGTGAGCCCCGCCGCGATCGCTCCCTCGCGGAGCACGCCGGCGATCGCCGCTGTGACTAGCTTCGATTGATCGAACAGCTCGTTGATGCCTAGCCCGGGCGGTGCCGCTGCGCGAGCGGCCTCAAGGACCTTGCGGACGCCCTCGACGACCGCGACGGTCGATGCATTACCATTCTTGAGCACGCTCAGCAGAACGGAACGCCCGCCGTCCGCGCGCACGATGTTCTGCTGCACCGCCCAGCCGTCATGCACCTGCCCGACATCCTTGAGCAACACCGTTTGTCCGCCGGTGTATTTGATCGGGATGTCATTGAGGTCGGCGATGCTCGTCGGCATCGCATTGGTGCGCACCGTATATTGCGTATCCCCGATCTTGGCGAGACCGGATGGCAAAGTGAGGTTCTGCGCATTGACCGCGTTCACCACGTCGAGCGCGGTCAGGCCTCTCGCCTGCAGCTTGAGTGGGTCGATATCGACCATGATCTGTCGGTACTTGCCGCCGTCTGGGGTGGGAAAAGTAACCCCCGGCACCGGGGCGAGCTGCTGGCGCAGGTTGTAGTAGCCATAGTCGTAGAGCTGTTGCTCATTGAGATGATCGGACTTGAGGCTGAGTTGCAGCACCGGAACGCTCGATGCGTTGAACTGCACAACGAGCGGCGATTGGATTCCGGCCGGCATCAGCACGCGTATAAAATTCGTGGCCGAAACGATCTGGGAAATGGCGAGGTCGATGTTGACGTCCGGTTGAAAGTAGATCTTCTGAACAGAAATGCCGTTCAGCGTCTGCGCTTCCATATTCTTGATGCCGGATACGCTCGTGCTGATCGCGTACTGACTGTAAGTCGTGACGCGTTGCTCCATCTCTGGCACGCTCAGGCCGGTGTACTGCCAAATGACCGACACCACCGGAATATTGATCTCCGGAAAAATGTCCTCGGGCATGACTGTAATGGCTGAAATGCCGACAAATACGATGAGAGCGGCCAGGACGTAAAAGGTGTATGGGAATTTCAACGCAAACCGAACGATACCCATCTTGGCATCCTTTTCGTTTATCAGAGCGAAATAATCTCGGATCGCTTGGCATTCAGCTCCCTCAAAACGGTGATGTGGCGTCCTTAAGTGCCGCGCTTGCGAACTAAGTATTCAGCGGGATAAAACAAGTGCTTCTTGGATTGCTAGTTTCGGTGTCGCGCCGCTGCTCTTAGAAGACCTGTACCGTTGCTTAGCTGGGAGGTAGCACTGAATTCCTCCGCGAAGGCGCAGACGCAAATGGAAGTCTCGTTGGCGCCCAACACTCATAGTGAATCGCGGCAATTCACGATGCACATGTCAGGCCTGCATAAATTAAAGGCCTGCACGGGCGAGCTGCGTAATCAGAGCGACAGGCGTGATCATATATGCCGGCGACATTGAGCATCGGCAGTGGCCTGGCAAAACTGAATAAATCCCATGGTACGGGCCATTCAACGGGACCAGTCGGTCGTCTGATGGTCGAGCCACACTTCGATGCGCGAGGCAGCATCTCACAGAATGCTCGATAGAGGCTTTCAGCGGGGTTGAATCACGTTCTGCAGCGCGTGGAAGGGATGCGGCGTCGGCAGTGCTTCCTGGTCGAACACGTCAAGGGTCGCACCAGCTATCGAATGCGATTGGAGGACCCCTGAGCAGTCGGCTTCATGAGTGCAAGCTGTGTGGCCCCGACGAGGCCCCTGGTGCCCCGGTCCAGGATGATGTGCATCGTCAGAACGTCGGCTCGTCTGGATAATTCTTACTTTTCGACGAATCTCTCGCCTGCGGCCACGGCGACCTCTCGAGTCATATCTTGGCTCCGCGCGCCGCCTCTGCGGCGCCCCTTTGCGACCAAGGTGTTTCGACTGCTCAATGACCTCACGGGTCACGGACGCGGTCCCTTACGCGCCCCGCTCGGCATTGCGGCCTTCTCTCGGCATCCATTCGACCTGTTCCACGGCTTCCAGCCGGCGGCTCAAAACTGCCCGTTTAGCCCGGTTGAAGCGACCGACGGCATCCCTGATCACGATCGGGCGTATGATGATTGTGGCAACGCGCTAGCGAAAAGGACCCGGTTCGATTGAGAACCGCCGGAGACGAAGCGGTTCTCAAACTGCTGTCTTTCGCTGCAACGGCGGGTTGCGAGAACCCGTCCGGGGGTTTT
>JASHYD010000097.1 GCA_030043175.1 Xanthobacteraceae bacterium
GCTATCGACAAACCCTCTATAACTATTCGCACCTGGCCGTTCGGCTGCTTCTCGACTTTGATGTTCGCCTTGCTGTCCTGAATTTGCTCTGCCGCCATAATCGTCTCCATGCTTTAGGGGGAGACTCACCCGTCATTCGTTAACGATTCGTAAACTTCCGTGCCGTGGGTAAGCTACATCATTTCGAAATTGCGCCCGCTTCACGGTTGGATCAACTTTCTAGAACTGGTCGATAACGGGCGCGCTCGGACGGCTTGATTTTACCTCGGAAGGGAAACGGGTAGCGCCCGCCCTTGAAAAGACGCAACGAAAGGTTCCGCCGGGGGCTCGAGACAACGCGGCCACGGCTCGCTAATAATCCTCGAGCGTCCGTCGTCCGGCGTCAGTGATCCTGACGCGGCCCTTCACGGCATTGCGATCAGATCAGATCCAGTTTTCGCACAGCCTAGGCCATAAGCGGACTCAGGTGCCTCCCGGGTGACTCGCTGGCGGTCTCGTGATCGAGGCAACTTTACCAGAGCAGTCGTAAAACTGTACCCCCTTCATGCGAGCCGCTTTGCAGGCGTCCTTCATGACTTGATCGCAAAACATATTCGGCGGAGAATATGGCGTCCGGAATATGGCGTCCGGAATATGTGCGAATCTCCAATTACGGCCTCATTGAAAACGAGCGTTTTATCGCCTATCAGACCCGCTTTCTTGGCGCCGCTGCGAAATTGCTGCACGGTGCTTTCGTCGAAAGCTTCCAGGACCCGGACCACATCGCACAGCCAATAGACTGGTCCCGGCGATCCATCGCAAAGGTTCACGTCACACGCTTGAAACGCGAAGGCTGGCAGGTCGATTATTTAAGCAATGATTTGAGCCGATCTGAAATCAGCCAATAAGAATGGTAAAGCTCGATGTCGCTCGGCGGAGGTCCGCTTCTTCTCTTGCCGATGACTACTCGCGGCCTCTCAGGATAAACTGGGAAGCCGCGCCTTCCGGGCGGAGGAACAAGCGCGTATGTGCCCAAGCTCGAATGAGGATGCAGCGCGCCAGACGCTGCGACCAAAACATTTTGATTTTCTACCTCAAAATCCGCCCGCTTATGCCTAAGGCTATAGCTGATAATGTAGAACTTGCGCACCTTTGGCTTCCGACTTGCCATGTTTCGAGCCGATTGCAACTTCGTCGGTGTGGTCCTCTAAGTACCGTTCGATTATCCTCAACCAGAAGGCCGATGACTGCAATGGGTCATGGGCTGCCGTTCCGACCACGTTGGCAGCGCGTCCGGTGTTACCCCCGCTACCCGCGCAAACACGGGTGACGCGCATCGGGAACAAAAACATCGGCGTGCGCCGGGCGAGGACTCATATTCGGATATCAACTGTTCTCCCGCAATTACGCGGTATCGCTCAAGCGGAATTCGCGCATTGGCGGAAAACGCCGTCCCGTTGGCTCGTCGGCAGAGGTCGCAGTGACAAAGCCGGACCTCGGCAATGGGTCCTATAATGTCGAACTGGAAGCCACCGCAAAGGCAGTTGCCTCGGACAAGTTTTGACGGCTTGTCACGTGACAAGGAAGACGCCGCGCCCGCCTCTCCGGGCCGCGACATGACGGAGAAGAAGCCAGACAAGCAGGCCGGTCGAGATCGACAGCGCCCTTCGCGTGGCCGACACCGAGTTGGAGCGGTCCGAAATAGCGGTCATCAAGCGACGCTGGCTCGTGAGCCGTCCGGCGAGCGGCTCCGGCGGATAGGCAACGGCGAGGGCGGCAACGGTCAGATGGTGCGCCGGGTGCACGCTGTAGAGCCGATCGGGACGCTTGCGGAGGCGTTCCAAACGAAGCGCGGCGTCATTCTAGCGTCCATGGTCGACCCGATGGCGGCAACAGCCATCGCCAAAGTCCCGAGCACAATGAGACGAGCTGTCATCGCATCACCCGCGCCGGTGCCATAGATGCGGTGCTTTTCAAGCGTGCGCGGCGACACCCCGACGAGGCGTGCGGCCGCGGGCGTACCAAGTCTTGCGGGCTGCCCGGCAGCATCGCGTTCGACGCTGGTTGCGCCGTCCGGGACAGGCCCAATCCGGTTGACTTCGACCGATTTTGCGGGCGGGATGGTGGTCCTGCCGGGATCGGGGACGTCGCACGCCTGGCGCCGCGTTCAGCCTATGTCTTTGCTAGATTTTTTTGTCGCAGCCCGAGCAATTGGTCGCGGTACAGGAGGAACGAGGATGGTTCCACCCGCACGGATCCTCCGTGCGATTTCTTCTACTCCCGGTCGGCTACCCAGTTAGCCGAGGCGTTGCTCACGGGAGATAAAGCCGCCATCGTGCTGATCGAGGGGCCGCCACTGGTCGGCAAGTCGAGCGTGTTGCGCGAACTAGCTATGCGAACAGAGGAGAGCCCCGATTTGGCGATGCCGATGCTGCGCGGCTGAGGCGGCGCAGGTCTGTTCCAGCGCATCGCAAATCTCTTCTCTGCCGAGCTTGAATGGGAGGTCACGGCCGACGATATCCGCCAGTGGCTGCGCCGGATGTCCAAGTCTCGCGCCAATAGAGGGTAGTTCGTGGGCACATCGCGGCCGTCAATTGCAAGGCGCACGCCGCCCTTGCTCGCCGGTGCAAGGTGCAGAACGTCAGCTCATTGAGGAGGACGAGACCGATTGTGGCCCAACGACAAGGTCCTCCTGTTTCGTCTGAAAGTGACCCTTAACGGCTGTTCGGGTAGATGACGAGTTGTAATCGTCTGCACCACAACCTTATGCTCTGTCGTCGTCCCTGTACGTTTCAAGCTGCCGCGGTCTTGACCGCCTTGGCCTGGTCGTGGCCGTAGCCGGTCATCAAATCCTCTACGATTTTGCTGAAAGTGGCCCAATCCGTCTCGCGATACGAGTGGTTGCGAATAATGAACGAGGCGCCGGCATAGAATTTTTCGTATTGCTGATGGCGGTTCGCAAATTCGGATCCGACCACGTCCCAGGCGAGCTTAAACAGTTTCATTCGGGTAAGCGCGTCAGCTTGCGGCGTCTGCCAATAGGCTTGGAAGCTCCGCGCCAGATCGTGATCGTTCAACACCGAAACATTTGCCGGCATCTGGAATACGCCGCCACCGCAGAGCTCGCGAAGATCATCGACGAACTTGCTGTAATTCTGCGTGCACCATTCTAACGCGCCATACATCATCCGGCGGTTAAAGCAAACATAACCTGCGGGGCCGCCAGGCCATGTTTCGTAGGCATTGATCTGCCCGTTTACCATACCGGCGATCATTGCCTCCTGCGCCGAAATGCGGCCGAGCGTTTCCTTGACTGCCGGGACTTGATCAGCGCCCGTGGCATTTGCAATCTTGCTAGCGAGCCCGCGGAGCAATCGCATCTTCGACCAATTTCTCTGTGTATAAAAACAACCCGGTACTGAGCTGCCGGCAGGGCCACAAAATCACTACAGCACAAAGGGTTATTCGTCACCGTGGCTGTTGAGCCCCGTCGTCGGATTGAATTCCGGGTGGTACCGATCGGAGGCTGGCCCGGCTGTGTCGCTATAAGCGACATCACGATTTCCTTGCCGCAGCAACGGCCAGACGACCTGGCGAGCAGTTGATGTTTATGCGGTTCTTATGAGGACGGGTTTCTCTTCGACTCGAATTTATACGCAATGGCCACCATCTACCCGCTGCGGCTGGGACCGCACGCTGGCGCTGGCATGACTCGCTGGTGGCGACCCGTCCGCAAAGCCGCGGGAGCAATCCCCAAGAGCAACAAAAAGGAACGCACCCTCTGATCATCAATCCCGCGCTCGGCGGGTTCGCCGGTGCCACCGGGAAGGTGGCCAAGCCGTGCGACGAACTCTCACTGTGGCTTTCGAAGCGATCGTTGAAGCGCGTGCAACGAAGGCGCGGCGCCAGGTGCTTGGTGTCGTATCGGGCAACGAGTAGAATGGGCGCGGCTTATACCGTCCAAGTGCAGACGGTATTAATGGGTCCCAAGCGGAACCATTTTTTGCCGCAAAAAACCTACACCCACCGAACATTTTCCGATGATACCCACGCGGAGGACCCAGGCATGACACGCGAACAAGCGCTGGAAATCGTGATCGCGGTTGCGCAGCAATGGGGAGAGAATACAGAAGAGGGCCTGTCAGGCAGGCGGATAAATCCGAGCGACACTGACGAGTATCTGCGCGAAGAATACGACGTTGATTTCGAACAAGCAGTGTCGGTGCGCGATCTATGGCGCGCGATCGGCGTTCTACAACAGCACGGCTCATAGCAATCGCCATGGATGCGCTGAGCCTATTCGGTCTGGCGGCCGTGACCGCTATGTTGATTTCCTACGCCATGGAGGATCGCAGCCCTCGATACACTTTGGCGTTCGCCGGGGCGTGCGCTCTCGGATCGGCCTACGGGTTCTTGCAGGGGGCGTGGCCTTTCGGCTTAGTCGAGGCCGTGTGGACGGTTGTCGCGGTGAATCGATGGCGCGTCAGAATGCGCAATGCGTTTTAGCGCAACTTGACCGACTTGGGTAATCTCGAGAGGAGTTCCAGTCGAGCGGATCGGGAGTCCTGGAAACGAACAGTTGATCTTCGATTTCACCGTGCGGGGAAATCCAGTATGATTTTATGACCTAGT
>JASHYD010000949.1 GCA_030043175.1 Xanthobacteraceae bacterium
TGCGGGCTTCGTTTTTCTGAGGAGTACTTGGCGGGCGCTGGCGAAAGCGCGTCCCGGCCGCTGGGTGCCTCTGCCGCGCCTTGGCCGGCGTCGGCTCGCTCTGACCGTATTGGCTCTCGGTGGCGCGATGGCCTTCGTCTGGCAGTATGGCGATTTGCCGTGGCTCGCTGGCTACTTGGTCCGCTTACTTTGGCTCGCCGTAAAGGCGGCATATGGAAATCGGGACGCCATTTGGCAAGCGGTCCAGGCAATCCATGAAAACAAGGAAACGATAGCGCAGGTTGTGAAAGGCATCGTGAGCGCAATCGCCACTCACGTGACACTAGAGGTAGCCAGGGTCGTGGTCGACTTTGCGCTGTCGATCGTCCGGTTTGCGTCGCCCGTTGCATTGCCAGTCGCACGGTATGGGTATGCGGGTTACAAATACGCGCGTCAGTGGCTTCCGCGCGTCGAGCCCACGCGACGCCAACGCGATTGGCTACATGGCGCCGCCAGTGTGGCTGCCGGGTCGCTCTTTGGTTTCGCTAATCTCCCTTTTCCTCAGATTCCAGATGGGCTGTGGGCGGCCTCGGTACCGGGGCTTATTCTTTTTGCCGGGCAGAGGCCCGGTCTGACGCTCAGGATCGGTCGTGTGGGCGGCCATATGAGCCGCTATCTGATCGATCATTTACGCATCGCAACAAAATGCATGCGGGCCCACCCGAGAGGGGCTCTGGGTATCGCCGGCGGGGCTATAGTGGGCGGGGCGGTGGTTGGCGTTTTTCATGCATCCGATGCACTGTCGGGTGTTGCCATCATATGGGGGACACTCAAGGCCGGCTATTCGACCGCCGCGGTCGCGTCGATCATTGCCGCAGTGCGCGGGACCGCCGAAATCATCTCGCACGTGAGACAAGCAGGCAGCGCCGTAGCTATAGGCGCCAATGCGAGCAGCCAAACTGCGGCCCGCTGGCTCATTGCACTTGGCCGTAGCTTGCCGAACGCAGCAGAAAGACTTATGTCGCACGCGTCGTCGGTGTCCCCGACACGAGAGCTCACTCCGGGCTTGCGCCCAATTTCCGCAGGGTGATTTCGTTTCGCCGCCGTGGTGCAGCTGTGACGCGAGCCTGCCACAGCGAATTTCCGAGCTTGGTATCCCGTACGTCTTCGAAGCAATCCTTTTCGCCACGGACCTCAAGAGGAAACCTAAGCGGCGTTCCCACATGAGTCATTTTGCCACCGAGCTCCACAACGATGATGTCCTCGCGACTCGTGAGTACGATCCGAGAATCGCGACCATGTTCATTTTTTTATGACTTGCCGGATCACGACAAAGGCCATGCCATCAGGCGTGATGTAGTATCGGACGGATATTATAGAGTTCGTCGATCTCGTCGCGCGGAACGAACTCGCCAATCTCTTAGGGAGCCGCTCTCCAGCACAATTGCCCCAAGTTCTCCATCGGTGATGTCGATGTATTCTCCCTTGCCTACCTCGCATCCATTTTCGATCTGTTCGGACCTTGCGATACCGGATGCGGTTGACTGTTTTGCCATTGATCCCTTGATCTGGAACCTGGCTTCTTGCGTTCGCTCGTCGCTGGAAGGAGCGAAATTGGACAGGATAGAAATCGGACAGGATACAAGCGAAAGACGCAAAGCCCTTCCAGTACGTACGGGGGCCATTGCACGTCCCTCGCAGACAATTACTCAACGCCATTGTTGCTAAAGCCGATCCGATGTGTTGATCAGCGGTTGCTATGCTGGCATTGTTCTTGTGCTCCGCTGGTAAAGCTTCTGTGAGAACCTTACGCGGTTACCGAGTCGACGAAACCCGGGCTGCCTTGGACCGTTAACCCGGGCTGCCTTGGGCCGCTAAGGAACAATCCGTCTAGCGCAACGATCGTCTGGGGCAACGAAGGAGCTACGATGAAAAGAACTTTTGGTTTGCTCACTGGCGCCGCAACTGCGCTCGCATGGCTGGCGCTCGCACCAGACGCCAACGCGCACGTGCGGTATTTCGGTCAATAGGGCAATTACTATGGTGCCCCACCGTTTGGTCGGAGCCCGATGTATGCTTCGGCGACCCGCGACAATCCAAGTCACCGAGATTTCCAGAACGGGCCATGCGGTTAAGCGCAGAGGTCCCCATGCGCCGGGTGGCTCTGGCTGCCCGACATTTTTATTTCTCTGCTCATGAGGTCAGCCACGGGCTCATCTTTGGGTGAGTCATTCAAACCATCGGCGGCGAACCGCTTCCGAGGACACAGGGAAAAGGCAATGTCAGGGATCGATGTCAGAAGCTCCGATGGCAGAATTGCGAGTTCTGCGACTGCTCCGTATGTCCGCGGTGCGTCGAGAACTGGCCCGATCAAATACATGCCTGGTTTCTTATACATACTGGCTCTTTTCATAGCGGGGAAGTTCATCTTCCCGGATCCGAGGGCCACTCTGGTCGAGTGGGGGCAGTATCATCTCTCTTGGGTTGAGGTCCTCATGGTCGCTGCTGCGATGATGGCGATGGCCGAGCAGCTAAAGGTCTCTTATCCTGGAGTCGATAATACGATCGAAGCTATCTTGATGAGTGCAGTCGCGGGTATTCAGGTCTTGCTTTTCGCCCTTGGGGCGGCCGGTGTTGAGCCACTTGGTATGTTTAACAATACTGAGTTTCTTATGCTTACTTTGATCAGCCTGACTCAGTCTGTCGTTGCGATTTTGATCAACGCCAGGACGCTGCGGCGGACGATCGGCGTAGGCGACAACAGCTAAAGTCGGCAAGCCTATGGCGATCGCCGCGCGCGGGATCCGGTGGAGGTCGTCGACTGTCTTCTGACCCCCTCACTGGCTGCCCCGAATATGGATACGGTGGCAGCCTCGCTGTAGGCGAAGGGTCGGCAGGAAGTACGCTCTTTTCGGGGTTGAAAGAACGGTGTGGCCGAATGAGCATGGGCATTGTTGCTCGTGCCGCGATCAGCACTGAGCGTCACTAGATGACCGTCAGATCATGACCAACAATAATCTCTCCCTTGAAAAACCTTCTCGCAGCAACCTGCCACGATGCGTCGCTGACGGAGGGAGGACCGATGTGCGAAAGTACTAGCGTTTTCACGCCAGCCTCTTGCGCGATCCGTCCCGCGTCTTCTGCGGAGGTATGGTCTGCGTGCATGTGAGCCATAGCAGCGTCCAACGATGCTAGTCCAGGACCAGCCACAGCAAGCTGTTGTCGTACGAATACCTCGATAGCAGGGAAGTCCATCGCTTCGTGGACCAGAACATCGGCCCCTTTAGCCATTTGGGCGACCGCCTCCTGCGCGGTCGTATCGCCCGAGAACACAATCGACCGATCGGGAAAATCGAACCGATATCCGAGTGCCGGTGTCACCGGCGGATGCTGCACCACGACTGAGGTGACCGTCACGTTGTCGTCCTGCATGACTGGACCTGAGTTTTGAACCTCCTGCACTTCGATGGTTCGAAGCGGCGGTATCCGAAAATCCTGTGCCCAGAAATCGATTGTCGCCTTCGCTGAGCGAAAGTAGTCCTCCGTCATCTGTACAAGCGGGGGCGGTCCATAGGCGCGAACGGACTGGCGCATGCCCGACACCCAGCCGATGATCAGCAAAGGTCCGTATTCAATATTGTGGTCCGGGTGATGGTGCGTGATGAAGATTGAGCGCAGGGCGCTGAAGGGGATGCCTGTACGCGCATACTCGTTGGTAGTGCCTAGACCGCAATCGAGCACATAGGCTGCGCCGTTGTGAACCATCAAATTTGACGCCATACGGCGCGGAAGACCTGGAATCGGACCTGACCCCGTACCAAGGAGGACGAGCTTTGTACCCTTGGCATCCTTGAGTGCAGCTTGTGCGCGCGCGGCCGCAGCGTCAATATCTTCTGCCCGCGCAATCGTAGGTGATGTTGCGACAGTTAAAGCGGGTGCAGCTGCGATACTTGCTAGCAAAGTACGTCGAGAGACGAAGTGCGTCGCATTCTGCATTGTTCTCTCCTCGTGTTGGGTTTGAATGGGCCTGTTACACGGTGATCACCTTGCTGAACACCATACGCCAGGAGATCGTCGGCGAACGAATTGACGATAAAGAGCGGCACCGACATGGAGCACGAGCGAGGCAAGGAGAAGGGGCGATGCCGTGCGATAGCTGGGGCGGATGGTACAGAAATCGGTAGTAACGTGCTTTCTCCGCTAAAGATCAGCTGCGCTGCGCCGCTCAGCGCCATCATTCCTCTGCCGCGTGCGGTCATCCTAGTATGACGACGTAGAAATGGACATGCGCCATCTGGGATGTGCGCTCCTGCTAGCACGACGATCCGAGCATCGGTCTCGGCTTTTGATCAAAGCCCACGCCACCAGACGATCGGAAGGATCATCAAGGCCGCCGCTCGGGCTGCGATCGGTACGTGGACGCGCAAGGATGACCGCTTTTGCTGCAAAGTCCACGGCGCCGGGAGCAGGCAGCCCGAGTCTGAACTCAGGATGCTCGAACGCAGCCCGAAAGGGTGCGGTCGGTTCCCAAATGGCATAGTTCAAATAGGTCGGGCTTTCGACCGATTGCGGGGCTTCACCGATCTGGTGTTCGATCGGGAAGGCGCGGCCAACAGGCCACAGCAGCGACATCATTGGTCCCTTTTCGAGTTGATACTAACTGCCAAAGTGTGGGCGGGCCGAGTTTCCGGGATCTGTCCGTCAGGTAAAGTTTTGTAAAGTGCGGCCCGTTGGCGGTCGAAAAGCTTATCGAGGCTCATCATTCGGATATGCTCAGACTGTCGCCTGCAGCAGCCTATTGGCATCGTTTATCGACGACCGGATTGACTCAAAATGGGCCGTCCGGCTTGGGCGGCCGTCGAGGAACCGGTCAAAGAATTTCCTGAGCCCGCCGACTTGAATTGCGGTAGGAGAATATACCAGTTACAATCAAAGGCACCGAAAGATGTCAAATCATCCTCAAGCTAATCCCTCAGGCAGGCGATTCCCTGATTATCAAGAAGCGCTATAATGCGTTTTTGGAACAGAGCTGGAACAGATCATTCTGGCGCAAGGTGTAGACACGCTCGTGCTGGCCGGTATCAACACGCGCGCCTGCGTTCGAATGACAGCGATCGGTGCTTATCAGCGGGATCTGGAGGTCATCATCGCGCAAGAAGCATTCGGCTCGTACGATCGAGACTATGAAGCCATTTCGTTGCACTACATGAGTGGCAAGATTGCCTTTGTCGGTTTAGTCGCTGAAGTCGAGTTGCGCGTCCGCGGGATCGATTTGTGAGGCTGACCCTTCTCTGGGCAGCGGTCAATTCGACCGCGCTTGGGTCCCATACGGAACGGGTCACATCTCACCCCATTGCGTGCCGGTGCTTCTCCTTGCTACCGGTTGACTCGCGGTCGATTTTGCCGGGGGCCTTTTGGACCCGAAGGGGGCTGGCCCAGTAGGCGTAGTGGCCCAGTAGGTGTAGAGGGTGCAGCGGGGCAAGGGGCCCGGCGTCCGGGCTCTTGCCTACGTCACGGTCACTTCCCCAGGGACGCCAAAAACATCCGCAGGGTCTAACCCCCTCGCTGGTCCTTCTGCTTTCGAAGTCAGACCCACGCTTGGCGGGTGGGCGTTGTCATTACCAGGCGACTTGACCGGAAGTCAGCAGCGACTTCGAAAGGGCGCTAAATCTTCGGCGCTGGAATCGGCCCCAGCACTTTTTCGAGCGATAAGCCGAGCGCTAGTATCTCCCGGTCCATGCCCGACAAGCCCGCGAATTCCATGCCGATCGGCAAGCCACCATCTGTGAACCCCGCTGGCAGCACGAGACTTGCCATGCTGGCGCAACTGCCGGGCGCGATGT
>JASHYD010000098.1 GCA_030043175.1 Xanthobacteraceae bacterium
GGCCTTGTCAAGAAATAGGTAGCCGTTCTTGGGCGGCAAAATCGGCGGCACAGGCGCGCCGGGAGGCGGGTTGGCGATCAGGGTATTAACTGACTCGCCCTTATCCGGGGCGAAGGCAGTCATGTAAACCAATCCCGCAACGTTCGGGTTGGTCCCCGCCTCAGTTATAATGGCCCCCCCCCGTAGGAGTGCCCGACCAGGATGACGGGGCCCGATTGGGAGTCGATTACCAACTTGGTGGCACCAACATCTCCTGCCAGCGAAATGGTCGGATTCTGCACAATGCTGACGTTAAAGCCGCGGTCCTTCAGGATGTCATAGACACCCCTCCAGCCAGCGCCATCCACGAAGCCTCCGTGGACCAGAACGACATTGTTGATTTTAGGCATGACTATTCTTCCCGATCTTTGAACCAGGCTGTGTAGCGACACGATCCGGCGTGCGCAAGCTCAGCGGAGTCGCGTCAACAACTCCGAAAGGCCCCGGCAAATTTTCGCAAGCCGGCACCGAGTTTAAGGCAAAAGCCTTGAGTGTGGGCGATGCTGTCTTCACCACGCAACAGCCCCGCCGGTCTTCACCGACACACCGGCCCGGAATCAAAAGCAACCGCCCCTCGCTGCTGACCTCAGCTGTGACCCGCCCGCGGCCAAATCCTCATAGCTGAGCGCGTGGCACCGCCAAATACGTACCCCTTCCCGGGTTTCGTCCCTTGGAGATTTTCAGACGCCGGCCGCCGTGCGTGTTGGATGTTCGTCACGGGGGCGTCTGAAACCTTCACAATATTTGAGACACCGAGGCAGGAACCGTAAGCAGTCCATCCGCGCGTCACGTTTCGCTCGGCCTCCGGTCTCGCGGTACGCGTTGCTCAAACCTGAACACGGGTTGCAGCAACGTGCTGGTCCCATCGCGCTTGCATGTCGGCGTGCTTCTTAATCAGATCTTGCCGCGTCGCTTGCCATAGGCTCGTCGCACTGTCGTCAGCCACGACATGTTCGATGCCGGAGCGAATGCCTTGGATCGTTTTCTCGGCCACCTGTCGTGGGGAGGTTTTCGGGCTGCTGGACAGCGTCGCGCCCATCTCGGTGTCCGTAGACCCCGATCACGATAGTGCCTTGCGCCCTGAGCTGGATGCGGAGGCCGTCCGTGACTGCTAAGGCGGCGTGCTTGGTGGCGCAGTACGTCGAATTGAACGGATAGACGTACCAGCTCACGACTGACAGCATGTTGACGAGAACGCCGCCCCCGTTGCGCGCGAGGACTGGCGCAAAGGCCTTGGACATCGCCAGCATACCGAAGACGTTGACCTCCATTTCCCGCCGCAGTACATCCTCAGAGTTCTCCGCAATGACCGGCGTGGCGAGCATCGCACCCGCATTGTTGATGAGAATCTCTATGTCCGTGCAAGTCGCGGCCGCAGCGGCGATGTCAGGCAATGAGGTCACGTCGACTTGAATGGGCGTGACGCGCGGGTCGATTACCGCTGAAAGGTCACGCGCGCCCGCGTAGACCTTGGCCGCACCTGCCTCAAGAAGTGCCTCGGCAAACGCGCGTCCCAGGCCTCGATTGGCGCCAGTGACCAGCGCGATCTTTCCTTCGATATCCATCCTCGTCCTGTCAAATTAGCAATCCGCAAACCGGAGGAAAAGAATTTAAGTTGTGCTGCGGCAAATTCCAGACCGCACTATCGAAACGGCCATCATGCATCGGCACAGCGGAGGATATCTGCGAGGGATCCCCCCTTCGGCTGTGACGACGCACCGACGCCGACAGCCGGTCCCTTCGGTCGGCTCGGGTCCCCGCCGGGTTTTAGGCTCTCTTTTGAAGTCCCTGCTGTGGAGTTTCGGCAATTCCGTCCGGCAGCATGGGGCTCATTCAATTCCGGGGGTCGCGAACGATCAACCGGAGGCCTTCGCGTCTACCCAGAATGCGGCTAATGGGGCCCTGAGGTCCTTTGGGCTATCGGGTCGGCGACCTCCACAAATGCGAGTCCTGGCCGCCGGGGACTCGTCATAGTCGAAATGACTAGGAGGCGCTTTAAGAGTCGCTGGGAGGTTTTGGGGGCAGTCCGCTACCCAGTGGCCCTGGCTACCAAAAACGCACCCAGCGAGTCCCTACCAGTCCCTGGGGCCGCTTGGAGAGCTGGGGTCGGTTGCTGACCGACTACTCGCGATGTTAAGCGGGTCTCCCCGACGTTCTCACGAAGGACGTTGACGACTAGCTCGGCATCAGGACCTTCTCGTCCTGTTCCCGCTGTCCGCCAGCTGAACCCTTCTGATCTGTCGGGGCCGTTTGTCGCCGGAAGGACTTAGCTGGAATGCGATGGTCGGATTGGTGCGGTGGATTGCCACCACACCAGCTTTGATGAACCAGCGGCGGGTCTTCGGCGTTGCGCTAAAGCAGAGCCGGCCCTTGATGACCGATTACTGCGTCAGCGCCATTAACGAACAATACGCGGTCTGAACGTCGCAGATCGTCCCAGAGCAGCGCGAGGCAACCCTGCGCGATTGCGCGTCGAGCATGGTCGAAATGGGGTGCTGCCTCGAAAACCCCGCGGACGTTCAACGATGCATACACGAGTGGCGCGAACCGCGGGGCTATCGACTGCAGTCTTGACGGTGAGCATGAACTATGCAGACAACTTCGACTACAACGCGCGCGAGCCGTGGACGCATTAATATCGACATACCTGACAGCAAGCTCTGCCAAGAGGCCACCGAGCTTGTGCGCGATACTGAATCAGACCTGCTCTTCAATCATTCGAGTCGGGTTTACTGTTTTGGATCGCTCACCGGCCTGAGGCGCGGACTGCGGTTCGATCGTGAGCTGCTATACATAGGCGCGATGTTTCATGACATGGGCCTGACGAATCGGTACGGCAGCAAAACCCACCGATTCGAGGTTGATAGCGCGAACGCCGCGCGTGCCTTCCTGGAAGCGCGCAAAATTGCGCAAGCAGACCTGGACTCCAACATTGTGGAAGCCGACATCGACCTCGTCTGGACCGCAATCGCATTGCATACGACGCCGGGCATCCCTGAGCACATGCATCCAGTCGTCGCGCTCCTGACTGCCGGTGTCGAGATGGACGTGCTCGGGATTGCCTATGAGCGATTTTCTAATGCTGAGCGCCAAGCCGTCGTCGCAGCCTATCCGCGAACAGCACATTTCAAGGAGGACATTATCCGGGCATTCTATGATGGCATGATGCACCGGCCGGCGACGACCTTCGGCACCGTCAACGCAGATGTCCTTGCCGACAAGGACCCGGCGTTCAAGCGCGAGAACTTTTGCAGCATCATCCGCGGCTCGGCTTGGCGGGGCTGATGCACGCTCGGCCGCCGGGAACGCTGCGCCGCCTATTACTCCCGGTAGATGGGGATTCTTATCGCCGATCATACGGCACACGGCCCCGATGCCGCCTGGTAAAAATGAGGCTGGGTCTGCGGAACGCGAAGGTCGATTTGATCCTGCTGGCCGGCGGCGGGGCCCACTATTTTCGGTACCATCGGCGGGGGTGCTATCAACCACTCCCCCATCCGCGGAAACACGGCCTGAAAACTGACCAGCGAAGCGGCGCACCGGCGCCCCACACTTACCCTGCACTATACAGCGAGCACGCAGGAGCATTTTTAGTCCCCCTCGCCTCGCTTCGCTCGGCTCGGGCCCCTGAGCGGCCTTTACTCGGACTTTTCAAATCCAGTTCTGGAACGCTTGGGATAGGGGATGGCCAACATGAGGCTCGTTTCCCGCAACGCGGCGGTCAAAAGGAGAGAGCTGCGGAGCGTTTACGGCGGACGCGCGGTGCCTCTCGCGGTCCCACGTAAGCGCCTTCCTGTGGTGTGGGCAGGCGGAACAGCTTGCACGCGTTCTGGTGGGCGAGCTTCACTCGGTCGGACTCGCTGATGGGCGCGTTGTCAAGGAATTCGGCGGCTTCGTCCATGTTCTCGAACGCGTAATCGACCGAGAACAGATGCGGTCTGTGCCCATGGGTGCCCAAGCCATCCGCCAGGCAGCTGAAGAACAACAGACGTGAGGCGCGTCTGTTCCGCCCCTCACCGCAACCGGACGCCCCTCTGCGCCACCCAATGCCGTGCGCTGTAGAGAGCGCACCCAGCAGCGATAAGTTCCCCCTCGCCCTCGCTTCGCTTGGTCTCGGGTCCCGCCGGCCTTTAGTCGGCCTTTTCAAGTCGAGTTCGGCGGGGTTTCAGATTGAGATGGCGAAGCAGAGGCTCAAAAAAACGCGTCGCAAAAGTGAGGTGTAGCGTCGCGAAACGCAGGCGCTTTCTGCCATCACAAGCCCCACGCATCCAACGCCGCCAACGCAGCGTGCGGGTCCTGCTTCAACCTGAACACCGTCTGCTTCGACAAGCGCTCGGCCTTCGCGATGGCCGATAGGCTCGGTGGGCTGGCGCTATCGAGAGCAGACTTGATACGGCCGAACGTAGCCCGGTCGTAGGACGGCTTACGTCCAAGGTATGCGTTAGGCTGCGCTTGGCGCTTATGGTCGATACCGGCGCGTTGGGCGGACTTGGTTGCCTCTGCCTGTGCCTGCGCGGTGGCCGCCATGAAGGCGATGAGCGCGTCACGGACGGCCTGTTGCATCGGGTCGGCGGTGCTGCCGTCGAACGTCATGCCGTTGATGACAGTCTTGATAATGACTCCGCGGCGCATGAACTCCCGGATCGTGTCCACCACGTCGGTGTAGTTACGCCCGAGGCGGTCAACCCAGCGAACGACGAGCGTGTCGCCTGCGCGCAGCATGTCGAATAACCGCTTGTCCTCGGGACGCTCGGCGAGCCTGGTGCTCACGCCGCTGATACCTTCATCGGCGACCACCTTGTCGATCTTGAACCCGGCTTGCTCGGCCTGGGTGCGTTGGTGGGCGGTGGTCTGTTCGGTGGTGGATACGCGGGCGTAGAACACGATCATAACGCAGAACTCCGTAACGCAGACGCAACCCGGCAACCCGTGCCGTTGGGCAGCATCTAACCCGTACGTTACGGCTATGACGATGAGTCACGTTGACTCGGTAGGGTGAGCCCTAACGAGACGCGTGCGATCTGTCTGTGCTCGCGGGGGCACGCGCTCAGCAATAGTTGGCGTGAAGTGGAAATCAAGGCGTTGCCGCGACCAAGGAGGCCTCGATCTAAAATTCGCTGCTTCAGTTGGGAGCACGGAAATCTGGCTCTGACTCCAGCGCCTTCATTACTGGGCATATCAAGCGCCACGTTAGACCAGAGGGAGCGTAATGGAGATCGACCGCGCCATCCACGCTGCGCGCCACCATCGCTTCCATGACTGTGGTGCCGAACCCATGCTGAGTCGGCGCGGACACGGGCGGTCCCTCGCGCTCGGTCCAGTTCATCGTGAACGTGTCGCCGTCAGCCCCCCAGCCGATATCCAGACGGCCCGCATCCGTCGAGAGCGCCCCGTATTTCCCGGCATTGGTCGTGAGCTCGTGCAATGCAAGCCCGATGGCTTGCGCGGAAGCTGCATTCAAATGCAAATTCGGGCCGCCCATGACGATACGAGAGCCAATGAGATCGGCGAAGGGGGCGAGCTGAGCGCGAACCAGGTCCTCGGTCCCGACGCCATGCCATGCATTCCGTATGAGCAGGTCCTGATTGGCCGAAAGGGCCTGGACGCGCTCGGAAAACCGATCGATGAAATCTTCAGGATTTCTGGTGGCGGTCTGGTGCGCAATCGCGTCCACGACGCTGAGCATATTCTTGGCACGATGATTAATCTCGCGCATGAGGAGGCGCTCCCGTTCCTCGCGCTCCTTGCGTTCGGTAATGTCCGCGAGGGTGCCAACAAAGCCCGTGACCCGTCGCTCAGGGCCGGCTCCCTCGAAATAAGCAAGTCCATGATTCTCCACCCAGCGGACCCCGCCGTCTCGCCGTCGAATCCGGTACGTGTGGGCGAACGGCTTCGGATCGGCAGGATCGAGCGCGGTCGCGATTGCCGCCTGAACCCCACCAACATCGTCCAGGTGTATTTGCTTGAGCAGCTCTTCGAGCGCTACCTCTTCGTTCTCGGCAATATCGAAATCGTGAATCTCGTTAGCACGTGCGTCTCCCGAGCCGGTGCGGCGGAGCGGATCGTACTGCCACCACCCGAGGTGGGCTCCGTTGAGTGCGAGCTGAAGACGATCTTTGATACCCTGCAAGTGCTGCGCTGCCTGCTCGCGCTCGATTGCAACGCGCATCCGGGTAATGAGAATCACAAAGAAAAATCCCAGCAGGGTGAACAGCAGGAGAGCCACCAGTTCACCGGGGCGATCAGTATAGAATGACAAGCGGGGCGGTAGCACGACGAACCAGGCCGCAACAGTGCTGAGCACGACGCAAAAAAGGCCCGCACTGGTCCCCCCAATCAGCGCTGCGATCAGAACGGCGGGAGCGAACGTGATGTACTGAACACCCTCAACATATGAATCGATGGCAAGCCTGAGCGCCGTGGCGACCCCAGTGGACACGAAAGCGAGGGCGTAGGCTCCGAGGGTGCCCGGCCGCAGCGTGGGGACATCGATGTAAAGCGATGATAGCCCTTTCGTCATCCTCTTGAGCATCGTGATGCCTCGACGCATCTGCGTCCGGTGCCCCAACTCGGCAGTTCCCATTTGAGTTGCAGCGCGCGCCGTTTGCGCGCGGTCGGTAACTGGTTTTGGTTATTATCCTATCGAAGACAAGTCGTCTGCCAGTATGAGCGACTGCTTAATCTATCGTGCATTCCCGATGCCGACTGAGTAACGCGGTCAAGCGCGCCTCGCGGACCCGCCCCGCTCGCGGCCAACCTTCTGAACCCCAAAATGGCGCGCCGATGGTCGGCACACCAGTCGGCCAAGGCCGCAAAGGACGCATGGGGCGAGGAAGCGTCACGCACGCTTGGTGTCTTGGTGTAGACCGAAAAGTCCCTGTCGCTCGCGTACACGGGCGTCGTCCAACGCCCTTTGTGTGTAGTGAAACCACGCGGCCTTGAGGTCACCACGCGGGCCCGTTCTATCCTCCGCCATTTCCTTGAGTGCGTCGCGCAAGGCTTCAAGGACAGGCGGGGATACCTGGGTCAGCAACTCCATCGCTTCGTGGATGTTGTCCATGATCCTGATGGCCCTGCGAAGCTCAGGCGTATCGATAGCGGTGCGGACCTGCTGTTTGATCCTGTGCGGCATATCCGCAGAACTCGCATTTGCGCCCGTAGTTCCAACAAAAAACCTGCACCATCAGCACAGCAAGTCGGTGCTCGTCAAATGGTCGTTTAGCCGCCGCCTCGGCAGTAATGTCAGCCATACGCGCCAGGGTGTGGTCAACGTTCCGCAGGGCCTGATAACGGCGTCAAGTTGACTGTTGCAGTGTCTGGAAGATGAGGCAAAGAACTGCCCCCCCAACTAAAGGTTGGTTCTTACATGCGTCTGCCGCTTTTACTTAGCGCCTTGCTAGTTTTACTTAGCGTTCTGGGGGTCCTGTCGGCGGCCGCGCGTGCACAGATCGAGCCCGTTGGCGCTCCCGGGCCAATTCCTGGGACCGTACATTGCGCTGTGCCAGACAGCGAGTGCCGGCGGCTTAACAGGGACATCACGTG
>JASHYD010000950.1 GCA_030043175.1 Xanthobacteraceae bacterium
ACAGCCTGTAGCTGGGAACGGATATCGTTCGCTACCTGGCCGACAACGACGTGGCTGATAGCCTGCATCGAGGCGACAGGGTCCACCGCCGAAATCTCAACGCGATGATCGGCCGTTTCCTGGATTACGATATTGCAAGGAAGCATCGTACCAATCTTGTCCTCGGCCTGAAGCGCACGATAAGTTAGCTGTGGATTACACACGCCGAGAATCAGATACGGCCGGAACTCGACGTCGAGGCCAGTCTTGAAATTTTCTTTCATGTTAATTTCGGTGACCACTTGAAAATAGTGATGCTTCAAAGCGTCCTTCGTTGCTGTGACCGCATCATCAAATTTCTTGTCTACCCGCGTGGAGAAATAATAGGTCATATTCGGCTCCTTGCGAGATTTTTCCTGCGTTAACGCGCCGGTGGCGTTAGGTGGGAACCCGCTCGTGCTCTAATCAACGTGCTGCGAGATCAATGGGTTCGTTTGCACGGCGCGCTTGCACCGCAACCTGAACCAGGGGAATCCCCCGGTATATTCGAGAGGAGCAAATGTATGGGTATCGACATCTACCTTCGATCTGTCCTCGACCCGGATAAGGTCGGGTACCGGCTTGGGCCGCAAGGCCAGAAACTCCCTCCAGAGCCGCTTAGCGGCTTGGAGGGTAGGAGTTCATGACGAGATGCTTCCCGGTGCTAGAGGGGGCGTGCTCCGATCTGGGCCGTTCGGCGTTGCTCCGAGCGCTGACCAGATCGGACTTGACAGTCCGGCGACCCCCGAATGCTCGAGGCGCGGTGGCGCCATGCCGGGCTCGGCGGAAGGCACTCCTAAGCCATCGACTGTCGAAGCATCCAGGTTGCGGGCGGCGATGACCTGCCGCCATATCTGCAGAATGCCGCGCTGGGTCTGTGCGGCGACGAAGCAGTGTCCTCCGCTGTCCAGACCATAGAAGGCGGCGCTGGAATCGCCGCGGACGTGCCGGACCGCGGCGCTGATCGTGTCGAGGCAGGCGATCACCTGTTCGACCGTTTGAAGACGCGTATGCCGCAGGATATCCGTCACGCGGAACGCCGTGAGGTCTTGGCCCTCGACGCTGATTCCTTCTCGCCCCAATTCGAAGAATACGTTCACCACCGGCAGCATTCCCTGGATCAGCGAAAGCACCGCGGCAGATTCCTCCACGCTGCAGGCCGCGAGCCGAGGGACCTCCACACCGGCCGTCGGTTGCTGCAGGCCGAACGCCACCGACAGCTCCTGTTGGAGCCATCGGCGCACCTCGGGCGGCGCATTTTGTATTTGCTCGGGCGACAGCGTTACACCGACCATGACACGACCTCCAAATTTCGGCAACGATGTTTCAACTATCTGCCTATTTTTCCGGATCAGGCCATTGATGTCGGTCAACCGCGCCATCGATACTCATGGGGTGTGACGCGAGCGAGGCCGACGGTTACCTTGAATGCGTACCCCGCTGAGATCGGCGAACGACCCCATTGGCGCCGCTATCGAGGAGCGCAGCTGCCTGCGCCCCGTGCGCAACCCCGATGACCAGACCGAAACCGCCAGCCCGAGCCGCCGCTATGCCGGCCGTTGCATCCTCAAACACGACCGTGCGTGTTGGTGGAACGCCGAGGCGTCGCGTGGCTTCCAGGAACATGTCGGGAGCCGGCTTTCCTGTGAGACCGAGGTGGTCAAGATCGATACCGTCGACACGTGCGTCGAAAAGCGCCGTTAAGTGAGCAGCGCGCAGAATTTCCGCACAGTGGTGGCTGGATGAGGCTATGGCGGTGCGCACACCGTGCCTTCGGGCTTCCTGCAACAGGTGCGGTGCCGAGTCGAACACCCTCACGCCCTCGCCCGCCAGAAGCTCAGCAAAATAGTGATCTTTGCGACTGGCCAAGCCGTGAGCAGTTTCCTCTTCCGCTTCATCCCCCGGTGCTCCCATGGGCAGAGTGATCCCTCGTGCGGCGAGGAAACTCAGCACACCCGCGATACGCGCTTTGCCGTCGACATAGCGGCGATAATCGGTCTCGGCATCGAAGGGCACGAACGCAACACCGGTCTCTGCCATTTGTCGGGTCAGAAACTCGTCAAACAGTCGCTTCCATGCGCGCGCATGGATTGACGCCGTGTGCGTGATTACGCCGTCGAGGTCAAAGATGAAGGCCTCGAATCGCTCGACATCGATGGTGACCATGACTAGTGCTACCGATCATCAACGCGACTAAGGCGGAACACGATCACTGGACACATGGTGTCACGGATGACGCAGCGCATTATTCGCGCACGGCCGGGTTCGAGCGTCCCACGCCAGCCCAGCACAACGAGGTCGCTCTGGCGTGCGAAATCAACGATGGCCGCCCCGGCGTCCCCCTGGGCAACTGCCAGGTGCATCTCGATGCCGTCCCTTGCACGCCCGAGTGCGCGCAGCCGGTCGAGGAACTCCTGCCCCCACGCTGGCCACTCATGGTGGGGGCGGTCGAGATAGCGCGGGAACACCAACGTCCCTGGCTCCGTGGGGCGATCAGCAGTTGGTATCGCAACATGCAGGACCACGAGTTCCGCAGCGGCCATTGATGCGAAGCCAGTCGCAGGGCCCATCACCGCGGCGCTCGTCGGCGTCCCGTTATGTGGGACAAGCAGCCGACGCAACGCCCAGGTGTTACGGCCACGAGCCGAGGGGACAAGGACAATGGGGCAGGGCGCTATGCGGAGCACAGCCTCGGCTACGCTCCCGAGTGCACGCGACGGGAGGTCTGTTCGAATCTGCGGGCACATGACGATCACGGCTGCATGGCGTTCGGCGGCTTCTTGCACGATGACCGCCGCAGCCGATCCCGGGCGCCGCTCGACCACGAGCCCGCGCACATCTTCACGCGAGAGCTTCATGCGCTCGACGAGCGCAGTGGGTGCCAAGCTGTTGTCGCTGACGTGAAGAGCAGCGACGGTCGCATGCAGCAGCTTGGCAAGGCCGCGCGCCACCGGTATCGCCGCCGTCGCGTGAACGGAGCCGTCGAGAGGAACCAGCACGGTCTTATGGGCGGTCATCGCCCGACCTCTTCCCAATTTTCCCATCCCGACCGATCGCCTCGCAACGCAAAGCGCTGGCCGCCCCGGGCGAGACACGCGGGTCCGCCAATCACCGCAACAGTGAGCTCGTCGCCGCTCTCGACGGCCACCTCGATCCGCCTTGGATTAGCTTCAAAGCGCAGACGCACCAACCGTTCCCGCCACTGCACCGGAAACGCCATTTTGACCCAGCCCGGAAGCAGATGCGGATCGACAACGATACCGTCCTCGCGGAGCTGCAGACCCGCGGCGCCGAATACCGCGGCCTGCCAGAGACCCCCCAGCGCGCCCATGTGCACGCCGCCAGCGGCATTGCCCATGTTGTCTGCCAAGTCGATCTCCGCAGCCTGGCGGAAATAGGCTTGCGCAAGCGTGCGATCGCCCAGGCGGGCAGCAACGAGCGCATGCAGGGCAGGGCCTAGGGAACTGCCATGCGCGGTGCGAGGCTCGTAATACCGGAAATTTGCCGCATGCACCTCAACCGGCCATTTTTCCCACAGCAGCGCGCTCAGCGCCACCACATCCGCCTGCTTGATGATCTTTGATCGGCTGATCCGCTCCGCTCCAAGGCACACATCAATCGGCATGGTACAGCCCCGGTATGGACCCAGATCGATCTCTTCGAGTTGAAAGTACCCGGCGAATTGCTCGACGAGTTTGGTTGTCGCATCAACACCCGTTACCAGTGCAGCCGCAAGCGCGCGCCAACGATGTGGCTCGTTGTCCGTGAGGCCGAGACGCCCAGACAGCCGCTGCCAGTCGTCGGCGTGCTCCCGCTGCAGGTTGGCCACTGCCTTCGCAGCGTGCTCCAGATTGCACATCGCCATCGCATTCGTGTACGCATTGTCATCGACTAGTTCGTGATACTCGTCGGGACCGATCACCTGCCGAATGTGGGCGCGACCATCGGGCTCAACTTGTGCTCGGCTCGCCCAGAAGCGCGCGGTCTCCACAAGGATCTCGGTTCCGGCAGCCATCATGAAGCCGTCGTCGCCCGTCGCCCGCCAATACTGCCAGACACCGTATGCGATGTCGGCGCTGATATGGTGCTCTCGCTCGCCCGTAAGAATGTTTATCAAGCGACCATCGGGGGCGACGACAGTCCGCGGCGCTACCTCGTCGCCTGTATCGGCCGATTCCCATGCGTAAAGGGCGCCGTCGTAGCCGTGCGCCTTGGCTTTGCGGCGGGCGGCACCGAGAGTGTTGTACCGGTACATGAGCAGTGAGCGCGCCGCGGAAGGGTCAGTGAGGAGGTAGAACGGCAGCATGTAGATTTCGGTGTCCCAGAACACGTGCCCCCGATACGCCTCCCCGGTCAGTCCGCGCGCACCGACGGAAAGGTGTTCATCCGCGGGATTAACCGCTGCGATGAGGTGATAAGTCGCGAAGCGGAGCGCCTGCTTCGCCTCCTCGTCCCCCACGATCTGAACCTCGGCGAATTCCCATTTGAGACGCCACGCATCGACATGGGCCGCCACGGCCGCTGCAAACCCGCGTTCGCACGTCGGGACTAGGTGATCGCAAGCCGCCTTGCCGGGGCTCGCAACGTCGCGTGATGTGAAGATGCTGAGAATGCGATCGAGGCGTATCGTTTCGCCAAGGCTCACTTCCCATGACCATTCTTCCTTCCCCTCATGCACTCCCGCGTCGTGGCGTGCCGGTCTTGCGACTGCTAGGCCCTGCGGTTCGGAGGCGCCGGCGACCCCAATCTCTGCCTCAGCCACCAGCAAGAGGACGGCGCCTGATTCAGCAACAATCTGTTCGATGTCCGTACCCTTCACGTCGGAGGGGCCAAGACGTGTGGTGAGGCCGATCCTCCCTGCATAATTCTCGGCGGTCACGGTCACCGATTGCAGGAGCAGATGCCGATCAGCAAGGGACGCAAGCTGGAGGTAGGTTAATCGAGTGATGCGCCCGCTCGCGTCCAGTTGCCGCCATTCCCGCCATAGAACGCCCTGGCGAAGGTCAAGTCGTCGCCGGTGGGCGAGGATGCGACCCGTCTCTAGCGAGAGTTGCTGATCCTCCACGGTTACTTCGACATGCAGCCAATGCGGAAGCACAGCAAGCCTCGGTCCGAGGCTCCCATCCGCAATGTAGATACCGGCAGCGAACGTCCCCGGACGTGAGAACCTGCCGGCCTCGGCAATCGAGGCCCTGGTGCTGATATATCCGTTGCCGATGGCAAAGAGCGACTCGACCTCACGCTCTCGCGCGGGATGGACGCCGTCTTCGACGAGGAGCCAATCAGGGTCCTCGCATGACGCAAGCGGCAAGTCACTCGTGAAAGTTGCACCGTCAGACGCTGCCACGTGACTCACCCTTCTTTGCAGCATTCGGCATTGATACCGGTCAAGGCCGCTAGTTCTCGTCGAGCATAGTTATTGAGCTTCGCCTTAGTCGCTACGCCTCGCCCGGCTGGTTGCAGGAGCACCCTGATGCGGATTGCCCAAATTGCACCCCTTCATGAACGCGTGCCGCCGGGCTTTATGGCGGTACAGAACGCGTCGTTTCGTTCCTGACCGAGGAACTCGTCCGTCAAGGACACGATGTCACACTCTTTGCTAGCGGCGACTCCCAGACGTCAGCCAAGCTTGTGCGCTGCTGCGAAATAGCGCTGCGCCTCAATCCTGCCGTGCGGGATCCGTTGCCCTACCACATGATCATGCTGGACGAGGTCCGTCGCAGGGTCGACGAGTTCGATGTTTTGCACTTCCACATCGATGTGCTTCACGCGCCGCTGGTGCGTGACATCGCAGATCGAACTCTGACGACTCTGCACGGCCGTTTGGACCTGCTCGACCTCGCGCCCTTCTATGCCGCGTTTCGAGACCTTCCGCTCGCCTCGATCTCGAATAACCAGCAGGAATATTTGAGCAATGTGAACTGGCAGGGTACGATTTATCACGGCCGGCCGCACGACCTCCTTCGGTTCTCCCCGAATGCCAACGGCTATCTCGCATTCCTTGGTCGGATCGCACCCGAGAAGCGGCCGGATCGGGCAATTGAAATCGCCGTGCGCTGCGGCATACCGCTGAAGATCGCGGCCAAGGTAGACCGCGCCGATCCTGGGAAGACAAGATCCGTCCGATGGTCGAGGCCACGCCGGATATCGAGTTCCTCGGCGAGATCGGCGAAAGCGACAAGGCAGGCTTTCTCGGCGGCGCGGCCACCTTGCTGTTTCCGATCGATTGGCCGCAGCCCTTCGGATTGGTGATGATCGAGGCGATGGCATGCGGCACACCAGTGATCGCCTATCGCCAGGGATCGATTCCCGAGATCATTCAGGAAAACGTGTCAAGCTTCGTTGTTGATACGATCGAGGAGGCAGTTGCCGCGGTTCGACAAGTCGTAAACTTGGATCGCGCCAAGGTGCGTGCCGAATTCGAGCGCCGGTTCACGGCCGAACGAATGGCGCGGGACTACGCTGGTATCTACCGACGCCTTCTCTCTGCGCGCACTCAGCCTGCGCAAGTCGCGATTTTGAATGGAAGGCATGTTCAATCGCGGGCAACCCAGCCATCACGGCGCGGCTCCAATGGCGTTGAGTGTCATAATGAGCTGCAGGTCGCCGGGACTATTTCAGCACACATATCACACCGGTCAGATGATGAGTTGCTGGCGGGCAGTCGTCAGTCCTCGGTATTGCACCCGCGCTCGCCCGTCGGCCCGACAGACACTCAGGGTCCAGAATGACGATTGGCGCACGCTGCATTCGGAGGGCGGCTTTGCCCCCGGCGAACGCGGAATGTTCATGTATAGGAGGTGTAAATGCATTATCTGTCCAAGCGCTCAACCATGAGCTTCGAGGAGGCCGTTGCTGCGACCAGGCAGGCTTTGAAGCGCCGCCACCTCGCAATCCTCACTGAAATCGACCTGCGTGAGGCCTTGAAGAGAGAGCTCGCGGTCGGCTCTCGTTCATACCTCATCTTCAGCGCCTGAAGCCCGCGGCTGGCCCACCGGGCCATCGAGCTCGACAGCGAGATCGCCTCGATCCTGCTTTGTAACCGCCGCGGCGGCACGCTTGGCGGCCACGGTGGCCCGGCCGTACTTGCCATGGACGAGGGCGTTCGCGTTTGCAAGCGGTGCGCCTGGATTTTTCCCGCCATGAAGCTTGCAGCGAGTACGACCGCGCATTGTCGGCAGCCGCAAGGCTGGCTGGTTGTCAGCGGGCACGCTTTTAACACGATCTTCGCGAAGCGGCGCCCGAGGAGGCATAGGCCTGCCTTACCGCGCGCTCCGCAACAGCGGCCCGTGCAATCTGCATTTGATTTTGATCAATTCGCCGCGCGGATTGGCATTTAATTTCCTCCCTGCGTGCATCAGTCAACACGGTGCCCGAAGGAGCCTTTCAGGAGCTTAACCACATGTCGTTGCGTTTCGCCTCTCAGGCTCTAGGCTTCAGTGCCGGCCTGCTGCTGTGTTTGCCGACAACCTTCGAAGCCGCAAACTTCAGCAAGCATGCGACGCGAGGCAAGGTCATCCTTCAAGAAAAATGCGGGCGCTGTCACGCAATCGAAGCCGTTGGCGAGAGCCCGCTCAAGACAGCGCCACCGATGCGCGACATCTACGGCCGATTTAATCCACGAGAGTTGCAGGCGGAGCTCTCCGAGGGCAAGGTTTCTAAGCACAGGGAAATGCCGCAGATCGAATTTTCCGACGAAGATGTGCATGCGATCCTTACCTACCTTTATACTCTCGCGGTCCGGAAATGAAGGAAGCTGTTACGGTATCGCTGCCCTTTGCGGCGCCTGGAGCTGGAATCAACCTCGATGCAAATTCGGATCGGCGACAGCTGAGCTTCGTAGTTCCCGTATGTTCAGGAGACAACTCGATCCTGCGTGCAATGATCGCATGAAGTAGATTGCGTGAAGCCCCAAAGCTAGTCGATTGGCAACTAGGTTGTTATGACAAAAACTATAACCGACAAGGCCGAAGGTGCTCCCGAATATCCAGACAAGCTTTTATGTTGGCACATTCGAACGATCGTCTCGCTTCGAGGCTCATCTCGATCCGACCGGATTTGCGCTCCTGTTGGAAGCGATCTGCCATGTGCACACGTTCCGCGTTAGCGAGGAAGGGCAGCGTACAGGCGGACCGGGCCGGAAGAATTTTGGCGCCCGTGTGTGAGCGGCGGACCTTTCGAGACGCGGTGGAGCAAAGGCGTGCAGATGGGCACCGCCGACGTGGAAGCGATTTCAGAAAACACCCACATGCGCGCACCCGGCCGCGCGGGTTTGTGCATTGAAAAAAGTCGGCCGCGCGGGCCGGCCGACTGCCGTGTTCGGACTTAAGTTCTACCGCTGGGCGGTGCGCGATTGTCCGATCCTGTTGAACTGCGCCTTCTGCTCATCGCTGAGGTCGCTGTAGAGGTCGTCGAGCGCACTGCGCACGGTCTTCACTGCCCCGAGCATGACCTCGAGCCGCTTTGAGACGGCAGCAAGCCGGGCGGTCGGAGTTGTCGGCAGCTCAGCTGAGCATGAAGCGGCAAGCTCTTCCGCTGCCTGCGTGGCCGCGCCCTGCAGGGCCTTGAGCTTCGCCTCCTGCGCCTCGCTGGGCCGCAAAGCGGCTTCGATCCGGGCCTCTGGCCACTGGACCGCGGTACTCGCCGTGGCGCAGCTTTGCGCGAGCCCACGCTCACGCTGCCGTCCGTTTTGTTGAGCGGTCGCCTGATTGGCCGAGTTGAGCTTTGCCTTCTCCTCGTCCGTCAGGGCGCCATAGAACCTCTCAAGCGGTCCACGTACGACATCGACCGCTTGTTCCATAGCTTCGATCCGCTGTTGCATGGCGGCCAGCCGTCCTGTCGGCGTGAAGGACATCGAAGTCGAGCAGCCAGTCTTGATGATCTGGGCTGCCTGCACCGAAGCGTTGGCAAGATCATCAAGCGCAATATTCTGCCGGTCATCCGGCGATACCAGCTGCCGGATGCGATCGATCGGCCAACCGGCCACTTCCTTGGTGTCGTCCCCGCACATCTGGGCAGCAATCTCCGTCGATGCCGCCGCGACAGTTGACCGCCCGCGGCGCCCGCCGCTCGGCAGGTACGCGGCGAGATTGTCGAAACCGAACGGCGAGAACA
>JASHYD010000951.1 GCA_030043175.1 Xanthobacteraceae bacterium
TCCGAGTAATCGGAAAACGTGGAGTCGCTGGGAATGGAATTCTCATTGTTGGTCGTTTCCAGAATGGTGATGCAAAGTTCGACTCCTCTTCGCGGCTTCGGTGGAATCAAATTCTCGTCGAAGTTGGTGATCACGAATATTCGGACACACTCCTAGGTCAACACAATTGCGTTGATATGCCGCCCGTAGTCAGCCTCGTGGCGATGCGTCATGCGCCGGTAGCTGAAGAACTTGTCCGCATCCGAGTACGTGCAAGCCTCGATATTCTCGATCGTCCCGATGCCGGCGGCGGCGAGGCGCGCCACCACGTAGCCGGCAAGGTCGAACATGAAATGCCGCTCGCGCGGGCTCGGGCGGAAGAAGCGGGCATTGGCCGGGTCGGCGGCAACGAAGCGGTCCCACACGTCGGTACCGGTCTCGTAGTTTGACTGCCGGATCATTGGGCCCAGAGCCGCAACCATTCGCTGCCGCACGGCGCCAAGGCGCTCCATGGCGGCGATGGCTTCGTCGGTGACGCCGGCGAGCGCGCCCCGCCAACCTGCATGCGCGGCCCCGATGACGCGCGCCTGCGCATCCGCAAGCAGCACCGGCCCGCAATCCGCCGTCGAGACGCCGACCGCAAGACCCACCACCCTCGTGACGATTGCGTCCGCGCGAGGGCGCGCGTCCGCCCCCCAGGGCTCGTCTGCTACAACGGCGTCGGGAGAATGGATCTGATAGCAGGTGAGCAGACGCGCGGGCGGCACCCCCAGGGCTGCCGCCATGCGGGCGCGGTTTTCCGCCACGTTCCGCGGCTCATCATTGGAGCCAACCCCGGCATTGAGGCTTGCATAGACGCCATTTGAAACACCGCCGGCCCGCGTGAAGAACGCATGTCGAATGCCGTCAAGTCGCGCCAGCCTGTGCGCGTGAAGCGGCCGCGTCACGGTGTGAACCCCGGCAGACGGGTCATTGCAGGCGCCGAAAATCCGATCACCTTGAACAGCGAGCCCATCTGGTCCGGCCCGGTGAGTCGCTCGACGGCCGCCGCGATATCGGCCCGTTTCGACTCGGGCGCATTGGCCTCAAGGATCGCAGCCCGGGCCTCTATGCCGAGGCCTTTCAACCATGTGCCCTGCTCCATCGGCCCGTGAACGCGGGCGCCCGCCTCCTGCGCCGCCTTGCCGAGCGCCTCGAAGTCGACATGGGCCGTGAGGTCGGTCAATCCCGGTAATGTCAGCGGATTCGCGTATTGATGGAGCCGCACTGCCTGCAACGTGTCGCCTGTCGCGCTGTTGACGTGGCCGTAGTCAATGACCAGTGCTGCTCCGCCGTCTGCGGCGCGGCGAGCGATCTCAATCGCGAACTTGCGCGGCCGCCACTCGAAAGTATCGCCGATTCGCGCATGCGCCACAACCGGCGGCAGCTTCGGCGCAAGATCGCGCAGCGGATCGCGCGCCACGGTGAGCACCAGCGCGCCGCTGGCGTCAACTGCGACCACCCGCTCGTGCCAGCCGGTCGTGCAACGCTCGGCTTGACAGATCGGCAGCGCGTCGAAGAATTCGTTCGCCACAATAATGGCGGGAGTGGCGGGCACTTCATCGATCCGCGCATGCCACCGCACTGCGAGATCATCGACGCCGCTCAGGGTCTGACGTTGCTGCGATTGCAGATTGGGGCTCGTCTCGATGAGGTGCACGCGCACGGCACGGCGGAACTCGGGCGCCGCCCGCGCGGCGCGCAGCGCGTCTTTCATCATCGTGCCGCGGCCCGGGCCGAACTCGATCAGCGCCACCGGATCGGGCCGATCCATGGACCGCCACACCTCTGCAGCCCACAGCCCGATCAGTTCGCCGAACATCTGACTGATTTCCGGCGCGGTGATGAAATCGCCGGCTGCGCCCAACGGAGCACGCCGGTGGTAATACCCGTGCTGGGGATCGTACAGGCACGTGTGCATAAACTCGGCCACCGAAATAGGACCCGCGCGTGCGATGCGGGCGCGAATTTCGGCATCGAGCGGCGTGGGCTCTTCGGTCATCAGGAATAAGCTGGCTGACGCCGCAGCGCGAAAGCGATCAGCAGGACGCCGGCGATGAAAAGCGGGATAGAGAGCAACATGCCCATGGTCATGCCGCCCCATAGGAAGCCAAGTTGCGGGTCGGGTTCACGGAAGAATTCACAGAACGACCGCATCACCGCGTAGAGGGCCGAAAAGGCGCCGAGGATAAGTCCGGGCCGGCGCAGCGCGCCCGCTCGCACCATAAGGCCCAGGACGACCAACAGCACGAGCCCTTCAAGGCCCGCCTCGTAGAGCTGGCTCGGATGGCGGGGGATCGGGTCGGCGCGCGGAAAAATCATCGCCCAGGGCACGTCGGCATGGCGGCCCCACAATTCGCCATTGACGAAATTGGCAAGCCGCCCAAGCAGAAGTCCAATCGGCGCAACCGCGCAGGTGAGGTCGCCAAGCGACAGCACCGGCACTTTTCGTGTGACCGCAAAGCCGATGACGGCGACGACGCAGCCGAGAAAGCCGCCGTGAAACGACATGCCGCCATTCCACACCTGAAAGATCTCCAACGGGTGTTCGATGAAATGCGGCAAGTTGTAGAACAGGACATAGCCGGTGCGTCCGCCGAGGATGATACCGAGCGTGACCCAAAGGATGAAATCGTCAAAATCTTCGACCGTCAACGGCGCCGGCTTACCCCAGTTCCGTTCATCGCGGATGATAGCGCGCGCATAGACCCAACCGAGAAGAATGCCGAAAATATACGCCAGCGCGTACCAGCGGATCGCAAAGGGCCCGATGGTGATGAGCACCGGGTCAAGGTCAGGAAACGGAATGATCGAGATCGGCATGTATGATAATCCGGGGGCGCACGATGGAACACATTCTTGAGCTCAGCAGGATCCCCAGCGCTTTAGCTGTCCCGGAGCTTGCACTCAAGCGGCTCCGCAGCCATTGTATCGTGCGCGGCGGGTTGCCGCGTCGCGCGTCGATCCCGACTATGTGATTGCGAGTATACATTTTCGATACACGGCCGAGCGCCGGCCATTGGTGTGACGAGAGGAAGCACGGAGAGCCGCAATGGTGCAGACGACAGGGCGACTTTACGACGAATTCGCCAGGCTGATGAACGATGCGGCCGGCGTTGCCCAGGGGGTGCGGCGGGAATTCGACACGGTGCTGCGCACCCAGGCGGAGCGGATTATGCGTGACCTTGATGTCGTCCATCGCGAGGAGTTCGAGGCGGTCAAGGAGATGGCCCGGCTGGCGCGGGAGGAAAACGAAGCGCTCAAGGCTCGGCTCGCGGCGCTGGAGGCCAAGCTTGGGCCTCCGCCGGCAGGAAGCCCCTGACCTTCAGGTTCGCTGCGGAACCCAACCGGGCGATTGGGATTGAGTCCTTGAGTCATATGCAGCTCATAAAGACACGGATGGGTCACGTGAAAACCTTACTCAAGATCGGAGCAATTGGCGTCGCGCTGGTCCTTGCATCGACTGCGGCCGACGCCAAAGGGTGTATCAAAGGGGCCATTGTCGGGGGAATCGGCGGCCACTATGTCGGTCACAGCGTCTTGGGCGCAGCGGCCGGATGCTTGGTGGGTCGGCACGAGGCACGCAGGCGCGCAGCCCAGCCTTCTCGGCAGGTCCAATCTCCGCCTTCGCACTCGGTCCAATCTCCACCCTCGCGCTCGGTGCAATCTCCGGGTACGCGCTCGGTCCAATCATTTCACTGATCTCGGCCGCCGCCTCGCCTAGCAGCCGCTATGCCGCTACGTGGGCGGCGATGGCCACAACTTCCAAGCCCGTCGGCTGGGGGTCGGGCTGCCAGGAAGCCGCCCCCTCTGTCATTTTGGCAGTGAGTTGAGACGATGCGCCGTTTCTTGTCATTTGCCGACGGCGCCGTTATAAGCCTGACAGCCGCGGCTCCAGACCCCCCTTTCGGGGTGGCCGAGGAACCGAATCCCGCCCCCCGTCCACGTTGACAAGAGTGGGCCGGGAATTAAAGCCCGGTCGGTTTAGCGCAATAGGGCGACTTAGCGCGCAACGGCGACGAATAATCTCGGCGCGGGCGCGCGTCGCTGCAACCCAGAGCGAGGAGCAACAAAATGGCCACCGTCAAGGAAATCAGGGCGATGACCCGTCCGCAGGCCGGCAAGGGGGCTGCCCGGGCCGAGCGCCGGGCGGGCCGCGTTCCCGGCGTCATCTATGGTGACAATCAGCCCCCGCTCAACATCTCGGTTGACCGTGCGGACCTGCGCCAGCGAATCTATGCCGGCAAGTTCCTGACAAGCCTTTACGACGTTGAACTGGACGGCGCCAAGCACCGGGTGATTCCGCGCGATTTCCAGGTCGATCCGGTTCGCGACGTGCCGATCCACGTGGATTTCATGCGGCTAGGCGAGGGGGCCAGCATCCGGGTGCGCATCCCCGTTCGGGTTGTTAATTCCGACCAGTCGCCCGGTATCAAGCGCGGCGGCACAATCAATATCGTGACCCACACGATCGACGTGCGCTGTCCGGCCGACGCCATTCCGGACGCTTTCGAGGTCGACGTCGCGGGGCTTGAAATCAACCATTCCAAGCATCTCAGCGACATCAAACTGCCGCCGAACGTGCGCCCGTTCATGCATGTCGACGCCACCTTGGTGACGATCGTGCCGCCGTCCGGCTACGCGGAGGAGATGAAGGCTGCCGCCGAGGCCGCAGCTGCCGCTGCGGCCACGGCCGCCACGGCTGCAGCAGCTCCAGGCGCTGGCGCTGCCGCCGCTGCTCCAGGCACTCCGGCCGCCCCCGCGGCGGGAGGCGGCGACAAGAAGTAAGCCGCCCCACCACGCGGCTCCTGATCCGGCTTGGTGGTCCGGCGAGCTGCAGCTCTCAAAGGTTTGGCGCGCCATGCAGCTCTTGGTCGGGCTCGGCAATCCGGGCCCGCGCTTTGCCGGCAATCGACACAATATCGGCTTCATGGCGGTCGAAGCCATTGCCCGGCGCCACCGGATTGGCCCGTGGCGACGGCGCTTTCGTGGGGTCGCGGCAGAAGGTCCGATCGACGGTGAGCGCGTCATCCTGCTGCTGCCCGAAACCTACATGAACGAGTCCGGGCTGGCCGCCGGAGAGGCGGCACATTTTTACAAGATCGCCGTCGGTCACATCGTGGTCTTTCATGATGAGATCGACCTGCCGCCCGCCAAGGTGCGTGTCAAGGCTGGCGGCGGCACCGCAGGCCACAACGGCCTGCGCTCGATCTCGTCTCACGTGGGCAATGATTACCGGCGGGTTCGCATCGGGGTCGGTCACCCCGGCACTAAAGAGTTGGTCTACCCTTATGTGCTCAGCGACTTCGCCAAGGCGGAGCGGTCCTGGGTCGAGACCCTGTGCGACATCATCGCGGACAATGTCGCCCTGATTATCAAGGGAGAGGACTCCAGTTTCCAGAACAAGGTGCACCTCGCCATGCAGGCGAAGGGCTTTGGCGATGTGCCGCGGCCGGGTGAGCCGAAGCCGCAATAGCCGTGCTTGACACCAACCACGGAAACACGAGATTTGTGTGTCAGATGCGTGATGAAGAACGTCGCAGTAACTTTGGACCATGATGGCAAGCCACGCGCTCATTCCAACGCCGCACAGCCTGACTGAGTGCTGTCGAATAGTGAAAGATCGCCGTCACATTATGTCGAGGGGGCACACCCGGCCGCTTTATCGGCGCATCGAGTTTTTTCTATGCGACCCCGCCGGGGTACGAGCCGACGAGGCAGTCGTGGCCCATTCACGATGCGAGCAAATTCGGATGGTGGGACTGCACGCCCATACGTTCGGCACTGCTGGCGGTCGCCAATTACTTCGCAAGGACCTGCAGCACGAGCGACAGCCGGACGGCACGACCATAGTCAATCTTCCGGCTTGATCCCTACAGCAACTGTTCTGAGTAAGACCAACATGGGCTTCAAATGCGGTATCGTTGGGTTGCCGAACGTGGGCAAATCGACGCTCTTTAACGCTTTGACCGCGACAGTGGCGGCGCAGGCGGCGAAATACCCTTTCAGCACTGTCGAGGCCAATATCGGCGAAGTGGCGGTGCCAGATCAGCGCCTTGAGGCGCTGGCAAAGCTCGCCAAGTCAGCCAAGATCGTGCCGACCCGGATCGCCTTCGTGGACATTGCGGGGCTCGTCAGCGGCGCTTCCCGGGGCGAAGGGCTCGGTAATCAGTTTCTGGCCGTGATCCGCGAGGTCGACGCCATTGCGCATGTGGTGCGCTGTTTCGAGAATCCTGACATCCCCCATGTCAATGACCGGATCGATCCGATCGCCGATATCGACACCATCGAGACCGAGCTGATGCTTGCCGATCTCGACAGCCTGGAGCGACGCATCGACGGCCTTGCGAAGAAGGTGAAGGGAGGCGATGCGGAGGCCAAGCTTTCCCTCGACCTCGTCAATCGCGCGCTCGCTCTGTTGCGAGACGGCAAGCCGGCGCGGTTCGTCGACGTCAAGGCCGACGAGGAGAAGGCCTTCCGTGGCCTCGGCCTGCTCACGTCGAAGCCGGTGCTCTATGTCTGCAACGTGGAGGAAGCCGCGGCAGCGACCGGCAATGATTTTTCGCGCAAGGTCGAGCTGCGCGCGCACGAGGAGGGCGCGGGCATGGTGGTAATCGCGGCCCAGATCGAAGCCGAGATCGCCGTGCTGGCGGCCACCGAGCGCGCCGAGTATCTGACTGCAATCGGCCTCAAGGAGGCGGGGCTCGATCGTCTGATCCGCGCCGGCTATGGTCTATTGTGCCTGCTCACGTATTTCACCGCAGGCCCGAAGGAGGCGAAAGCCTGGACCATCACCCGCGGCACCAAGGCGCCCCAGGCGGCGGGCGTCATTCATAGCGATTTCGAGCGCGGCTTCATCCGTGCCGAGACCATTGCGTATGACGACTACGTCGCGCTCGGCGGGGAGGCGGGTGCCCGTGAGGCCGGCCGATTGCGCCTCGAAGGTAAGGAATACGTGGTCGCCGACGGGGATGTCCTGCATTTCCGGTTTGCGACCTGACGCGGCGGGCAGGACATGCGCGCCTTCGAGGATTTCAAGGTCGGCGATGTGATGGAATTTGGACCGCTCACCATCACCGCCGCCGACATCAAGTCGTTCGCGTCGCGATTCGATCCGCAGCCCATGCATCTCGACGAGACTGCGGTCCAGAACACCGTTGTGAACGGCCTGTTCGCATCCGGCCTGCATCTGGTGTGCATGCATATGCGCTTGTTCGCCGACGGTGTGCTGCGCGACAGCACCTCGATGGGCAGCCCCGGGGTCGAGGAAATACGCTACCTTGAGCCCCTGCGCGCAGGCGACAGCCTCACATTGCGGGTTGAGATCGTCGGTGCGCGGCCGTCCCGGAGCCGTCCGGAGATGGGGCTCGTCAGTTTTCGCAGTCGCATGGTCAATGGCGACTTCAAGGCGGTACTGGAGATGAGTGCGACTCTGATGTTCGGGCGGCGTGCAGGCGCAAGCGAACTCGCGTCATGACGTATTTCGAGGATCTGCGTGTTGGCGCCCGCACGCAACTCGGCGGCCACACGTTCACGGCGGACGAAATCAAGGAATTCGCGCGGGAATTCGACCCGCAGCCGTTTCACCTTGATGAGGAAGCGGCGGCGCGTTCCCATTTCGGCGCGCTCTGCGCGTCGGGCTGGCACACGGCGGCACTTTGCCTGCGTCATGTCGTGTTGGCGCGCCAGCGCGAGCAGGCGGAGCGGCGCCAGCGCGGCGAACCGGTCGCGCGGACCGGCCCGTCGCCGGGCCTGCGTGATCTTAAGTGGCCAAGGCCCGTCTACGCAGGGGACACCATCACGTTCGCCCAGGAAATCGTGGAATTGCGCGCGGTCGCCAGCCGTCCCGCGGTCGGGCTGCGCATCGCGCGTCACACCGGCACCAACCAGCGCGGCGAACTCGTCTATTCAGTGCTGAGCAGTACCTTCATCGAACGGCACAAGCCCCAATTGAGTTAGAAGGGGCGGCTCAGGTGCAATCCCCTCGGGTCCGGCCGATCACGATGATCCGCTTTAAGCCGTTACGCCCGGCGGTGGCGGTGGATTACCGCCTCGCCTGATCCGGAACGCCACCCGGGGAGATGGCGCGCTGTAGGAAGATTAACCCGGAGGCGTGGTCCGCAAGGGGCCGGCGCGGGGCGGAACTTGGGAGCCGATTAGTTGGGAAAATTTCTATTGCGCATGTGCCTTGCACACGCGAAAATCCGACCCCAATTACGGCAAGAATGAAGTTTCCCAGGGAGGAACCCGATGGAACTCCTCAAGCTCGTCGCCCTTGACCGGGACGACCTAGAGGTGGTTTCGACCCATTTGCAGGACGCGACGCTGAGTGTCGGCGACGTACATTGGCGGCCTGCAGAAAAGCGGCTGGTGATGAGTCTGGCCCGGTTCGATTGGGCCGGGTCCCTGTGTGAACTCGCGCAATTCCAGCGACGCCGCACAGCGCTGCGATTTGACCGCGTCAACAGCATCAAATGCCGCAATGTCAATTGTAAGGATAAGCGGGCGTTGCTCAACCTGCTCGCAATCGAGTTCGAGGCGAGCGACCCGCCCGGAGGTGTCGTGACCCTGATGTTTTCTAGCGGCGCCGCCTTGCGGCTCGAAGTCGAATGCCTGGAATGCGAGCTGGTCGATCTTGGCCCGGTGTGGACCGAGACATGCCGCCCGACCCACGTCGAGGACGTAGACGACATCAGGACGGCCTGAGAGCTGGTCTTGCGGCCGTGCTTTGGGGGGGCCCGCGGGGGCCTTTTACCCCTCAATTTTAATCGCAGCGCTTGGCCAAGAATTCGGACCCGTTTCGTTCTGAAAGCCTGTCCGCTCGCAACTCCGCATGCGCGCCAATGAAACCCATCGGCGATGCACACTCCGCATGATCTGAAAACGCAGCGTGGGCGTGCGATTCGGCAAGACCGCGCGCATTTCGAGCGCTTTGCGCCAACAGCAGCGATATAGCCGACGAGCCGACAGTGGCCGAGCGGCGACCCGCGCCCGATTTTCGACTGCGCGCTAACCACGATCTCGCGGTCCGGCGCATCGGCACGGCGTCGTGCATAAGGCAGTTCCTAACCACGCTGGCTTGGCCGCGGTATCGGGTTGGCGGTTGCCCGGCAGGGTGCTCTGAGCGGTCAGTCCTCGACCGGACCGCAGTCGAGATTTCGCCCGGCAGCTGACGTTCGGGAGATGACGCAAACACTGAAGGCGGGCAGACCCAGGGCCGTCCGCGTGGGGGGCGAGTGGGAACATCGAAGCAGCCCTTAAGGACTCCGGATATCGGCAAGCGAGGTGAGATAAATCACAAAGCGTTACCCGCGGGCGTTATCCGGCGGGTTATGGTTGTCGCTCCGCGCAAGCCCGTTTCGACTCCTTTTCACGACAGATATGTCACCAGCTTGCGGACTCGGCTTCGCCGGTCGTTTGAGAAGCGTCTGATGAGCCAATGGCAGATGACTTCGCCATTTGCTATCCCTCCCGCGATCCTCAAGCACCAGCAGGGAGGGGGAAGGCCGAGGCATGCCTATCCATCTCGACAATAGCGCCGGAGATTTTGCCGCGCGCTTCACTACGTTTCTTGCCACCAAGCGCGAGGGCGCCGCGGATGTGGAAGAGGCAGCGCGCGCCATCATTGCCGGGGTGGCGGCGCGCGGCGATGAGGCCCTGGTGGCCTATACTCGCAGATTCGATCGCATCGGCCTAAAGCCCTGCGAACTGCGCATCACCCCGGCCGAAATCGACGATGCCTTCGGCTCCTGCGATCGCGCGGCCCGCGACGCGCTCGCTTTAGCTTGCCAGCGCATCGAGGCCTACCACCGCCGGCAGGTGCCCCGCGATGAGCGCTTTACCGATTCACTCGGGGTTGAGCTTGGCTGGCGCTGGACGGCGATTGCCGCCGTTGGCCTTTATGTGCCGGGCGGCACCGCGGCCTATCCGTCCTCGGTGCTGATGAATGCGGTGCCGGCCAAGGTCGCAGGCGTGCCACGCGTGGTGATGGTGGTGCCCGCGCCGGATGGTCTTAATCCGCTGGTGCTGGCTGCCGCAAAACTGGCCGGAGTCAACGAAATCTATCGCGTGGGCGGCGCCCAGGCGGTGGCGGCGCTCGCCTATGGCACCACGACTATTGCGCCGGTCGACAAGATTGTCGGACCCGGCAATGCCTATGTGACGGCAGCCAAACGCCTGGTGTTCGGCAAGGTCGGCATCGATATGATCGCAGGTCCTTCCGAGGTGCTGATCCTCGCCGACAGCGGCGCCAATCCGGATTGGATTGCGGCCGATCTGTTGGCCCAAGCCGAACATGATTCGGCTGCTCAGTCGATCCTGATCACCGACGACATCGCGCTGTCCCGGGATGTGGAGCGCGCGGTCGCGGCGCAGCTTGCGACGCTGCCCCGCGCAGAAGTCGCGCTGGCATCGTGGAACAACTATGGCGCTATTATCATGGTTGATCGGCTTGATGACGCGGTGGCGCTTATCGACGCGGTCGCACCCGAGCATCTCGAAATCATCGCCGACGACGCTGAGCGTCTGGCGGGCAAAATTCGAAACGCCGGCGCCATTTTCCTCGGCCCCCACACGCCCGAGGCGATCGGTGACTATGTGGCGGGGTCCAATCACGTGCTGCCAACTGCGCGCTCGGCGCGGTTCTCTTCCGGATTGGGGGTGCTCGATTTCATGAAACGCACCTCGATCCTCAAATGCGGGCCAGCGCAGCTCGCGCAGCTTGGGCCGGCCGTCATCGCGCTAGGAGAGGCAGAGGGACTCGCGGCCCATGCGCGTTCGGTCGCGACCAGGATCAACCGCCGATGAGCGCGGGCGCGCACGGTAAGCGCCTCATCAAGATCGTCCTCGATGAGGACAGCATCGGCCCTGGCACCCGAGACGTCGAACACGAACGCGCGGTCGCAATCTACGATCTGGTGGAGCAAAACTCGTTCGCGCCAGTCGGACATGACGGCGGACCCTATTGCCTCAAGCTCCAACTTGCGGGCAACCGGCTCATCTTCGATATCCGCACCGAGGACGATCGCCCCGTCGTCGCCCATCATCTATCGCTCACGCCATTTCGCCGCCTCGTGAAGGACTATTTCCTGGTGTGCGAGAGCTATTACCA